>JAWOHF010000100.1:0-6868 GCA_046496285.1 Candidatus Aminicenantota bacterium | reverse complement strand
AGTGAGCGCTTGCCGGACCGAGGTCGAAGACCGTGACGGCCCGGGCGTCGAGGGGATAGCCCATGACCGGGGCGAAAGAGACCCGGTGGGCTTCGAGCCAGCGGACGATGGGCTCTGCGGCCGGGAAGAGAGGCCTCCCGCAGGCCTGCCGGAAAACGCCTTCGGCGAAGGCCGGCGGGACATCTTTCAGGCGCTCGAGGAGCCGCCAGGCCGGGGCCTCGGAGATCGTCAGGTAGGAGTTGCCGGGGTCGAGCTTCTTCTGCAAGGCGGCGATGGAGACGCTCATGCAGAGCCGCAGACAGGCGAGCGGGAACAGGGCGCGGAGGTCCTCGTCGGAGAGAGGCAGGACCGCGTCATAGCCGGAAACGACGAGGGCCGCGTCGCCCAGCGGATCGTCCTTGTCCAGCATGGCGTAGGCCAGCACGACCGCCAGGTCGGAAAGGACCCAGGAGCGGGTCATGTCGCCGAAGTCGATGAACCCGGCCACGCGCATGTCCCCGAAGGAGCCGGGCGCCGTGTCGGGCGGGGCGACGATGACGTTGTAGTCGTTGCCGTCGTTGTGGACGAGCCCTTCGGGGAGGCCCTCGAACAGGGCGGCCCGTTCCTCGACCGTCCGGAAGACGGCGTCGAGCGTCACTCTCCGGGCCGGATCGACGACGAGGGGCACGTTCTCTCGGACGACGCGGCGGCCGTTCTTGAGGTTCCAGATGAGGTCCGGCTGGTATTCGCGCTGGGGAAGGGCGGACAGGGCGCGGACCAGCCGTGCGGCGAACGCTCCCAAGTCCGTGAGGAGCCGGGGCGAGTGGGGCCGGACCTCGCCGAGCGGCCGGCCCGGCAGGTATTCGACGAGGCGCACAAAGTGGGGCTCGCCGCCGCGGCCTGGGACGACGGCGATCGTGCTGCCGTCCTCGGCGGGGAGAGGGCGCGGGGCGAGCGGCCCGCCCGGGTCGGCGGCCAGGACGGTCATAACTTCGTTCTGGAAGGCGAGCCGGTCGCGGAGCTCGCGGGGGTTGGCGATCTTGAGGACGAGCTCCCGGCCGCCGGTCGTCCGGAGGCGGAAATTCTGGTCGCGCTCGCTGGGGAGTTCACGGCTCTCGCCTTCGACGGCGAAGACCTCGCGGGCGACGCGGGCGGCTTCGTCCGCGGAGAAGCGGGGGGCGGTGTCGACGGAAGGCACGGGGACATTTTAAACCCGGGGAAGGGCGCGGTCAATTTGGCTTTTTTCGGGCTTCTTGCGGCGGGGGCGGTTCGGATATAATGACCCGAGCATGGAAGACCTCAGCCGGGGCGTCCGCTCCTTCACCCTGGGCACGGCCGTGAGCCGGGTCATGGGCCTCGCCCGGGAGTCCGTCTTCGCCCACCTGTTCGGGGTCGGGGCGGCCACGGACGCGTTCAACGTCGCCTTCCGCATCCCGAACTTGCTGCGCGACCTGTTCGCCGAGACGGCCCTGTCGGCGGCTTTCGTCCCGGTCCTGGCCGGGGAGAAAGCCAAGAGCAAGGAGGCCCAGAACCGGCTGGCCTCCAACATCTTCAACGTCCTCTTCGTCGTGGCGGGGGTGGTCTCGCTGGCCGGGCTCCTTCTCGCGCCGCGCATCGCCAGAGTCGTGGCCTTCGGCTTCGGCCAGGTGCCCGGGAAGATCGAGCTGACCGCCCAGCTCACGGCGGTCCTCTTCCCCTTCCTTCTCTTCGTCAGTCTCGCGGCCTGGGCCATGAGCTACCTCAACACGGAGAAGTCGTTCTTCGTGCCCAGTGTGGCCCCGGCACTTTTCAATCTCTTCTCCATCCTTTTTCCCCTGCTGACCTACGGCTGGTACGTCGCGCGGGGGAAAGAGCCCATTTTCGGCATGGCCGTGGGGGTCCTCATCGGGGGGCTGATGCAGTTCCTGGTCCAGATGCCGCTCGTGCGGAGGAAGGGCTTCCGATGGAGCCCCGTGCTCAGTTTCCGCGATCCCGAATTCCGGCGGGTCATGGCCTTGTTCGTGCCGGTGGCCATCGGGCTGGCCGGCACGCGCATCAACGTCCTGGTCAACACCATCCTGGTTACGCCGCTGGCCGAGGGCAGCGTCAGCTGGCTCAACTACGCCTTCCGGGTCATGCATCTTCCGCTGGGGATGTTCGGTATCGCCGTGGGCACGGTGGCCTTGCCGTCGCTGGCCCGCTTCGTCCACGACAACGACCTGGACTCGGTCCGTTCGACGCTCGCGGATTCCCTGAAGATGGTCCTCGTCCTGACCGTGCCGGCCTCGGTCCTGCTGGCCTTCCTGGCCCAGCCGGTGACCCGGGCCATCTACCAGCGGGGGCGGTTCACGGCCGAGGATACGGCGGCCACGGCCGGGGCCCTGGTCCTCTACGCGCTGGGCATCCCGTTCATGTCGGGATTGAGGAACGTCGCCGCGGCCTTCTATGCGTTCAAGGACGCCCGGACGCCGATGGTCGCCAGCCTCGTTTCGATCGCCTTCAACATCGCCCTCAACGTTTCGCTGATGGGCACGTTGGGGTTCATGATCTTCCCCCTGTCCACGTCGCTGGCCGCGGTCCTCAATGTCGGCCTTTTGCTCGCCCTTCTTCCGAAGAAAAGCGTGAGCGTCGCGACGGCGCCGCTCGCCCGCTTCACCGCGGCTCTGGTCGCGGCGTCCCTGGCGGGCGGCGCGGCGGCCTGGCTCGTCAACGGGTCGATCGCCGGCCGGTTCGGAACGTCCTTCGCGGCCACGGCCGGAAGCGTCGTCGTCAGCGGTCTCGCCGGCCTGGCCGTCTTCTATGCCGCCTCGCGCCTCCTCGGCCTCGCCGAGGTCCGCGACTTCCTCCGCCGCCTTTCCGGAAGGGGTCAAATCTCCACTCATTAAATAGTCTCCATCCGCCCCCCTCCGAGGGAAGGATGCACAGCGGCCTTTGTTAATGAGTGGAGATTTGACCCCCTCTTGATATAATAACCGGAACATGACCGAAGACCGAGCGCTGCGACGGACGGCCCTGTTGGTCTCGACCATGGCCTCCTTCCTGACCCCGTTCATGGCCTCCGCCCTCAACGTCGCCATGCCGGTCGTCGCCAAGGAGTTCTCCCTGAGCGCGGTGGCCCTCGGTTGGGTCCCGACGGCCTACATGCTGGCCGCGGCCATGTTCCTCGTCCCATTCGGCCGCCTGGCCGATATCGTCGGGCGCAAGAGGGTCTTCGTCTCCGGTGTCGCCGTCTTCGGCCTCGGGTCGCTGCTCTCGGCCCTGGCCCCGACCGGCCACTTCTTCATCGCCTCGCGCGCCGTCCAGGGCGTCGGCGGGGCCATGATCTTCGGCACGGGCATGGCCATCCTGACCTCCGTGTTCCCGGCCCGCGAGCGCGGCCGGGCCATCGGCATCAACACCGCGGCCGTTTACGTCGGGCTTTCCTCCGGACCGGTCGTCGGCGGCTTCCTCACCCACAGCTTCGGCTGGAGGAGCGTCCTCTGGGTCACCGTGCCCCTGGCCCTGGCGGTCTTTCTCATCACCTCGCTGAGGCTCCAAGGGGAGTGGGCGGAGGCCCGCGGCGAGGGCTTCGATTGGCGCGGCTCCCTGGCCTACGGCCTCGGCCTCGTCTGCCTGATGTCCGGGTTCTCCCGCCTACCCTCGCTCCTCGGGCTGTCCCTCACTGCGGCCGGCCTGGCCGCCCTTTCCGGCTTCGTCCTCATCGAGCTCCGGGCCCCCTCTCCCGTCTTCGACCTGCGCCTCTTCCGCAACAACCGGATCTTCGCCTTCTCCAACCTGGCCGCCCTTATCAACTACAGCGCCACCTCCGCGGTCAGCTTCCTCGTAAGTCTCTACCTTCAGTACATCAAAGGACTGCCTCCCCAGAAAGCGGGCCTGGTCCTCATCGCCCAGCCCGTAGTCATGGCCGTCTGCTCGCCCTTCGCCGGCCGGCTTTCGGACAAGGTCGAACCGCGCGTGCTGGCCTCCCTCGGCATGGGCTTCACCAGCCTGGGCCTGGCCCTGTTCATCTTCCTCGGCCCCGACACCCCGTTCCCGTTCATCTACGGCGGCCTGTTGCTCCTCGGGCTGGGCTTCGGCCTGTTCTCATCACCGAACATGAATGCCATCATGGGCTCGGTCGAGCGCCGGCAATTCGGCCTGGCCTCGGCTTCGGTCGGGACCATGCGCCTGTCCGGGGGGATGCTGAGCGCCGGGGTCACGATGATGATCTTCGCCCTGTTCATGGGCCGTGTGCCGATCGAACCTTCCGTCTACCCCCTGTTCCTGAAGGGCCTGCGGGCGGCGTTCACCCTGTTCGCCCTGATCTGCGCGGGAGGCATCTTCGCCTCCCTGGCCCGCGGCAACCGCGGACCCGCCGGCGTCGCCGGCGGCGGTCCGGCTTGAATTGCCGGCCCCTGGATACTAGAATGGAGACAAGGAGGCCCCATGAGCCTGTCCCGGAACCAATTCCTGAAAATGTTCGGCCTGGGCGCCCTGGCCGCCGGCTCCAAGGCCTACGGACTCCCTCCCGCCGCCGCCGAAACCCAGCGTGCCGCCGCCGGCAAGCTCAAGATCAAAGCGGTCGACATCTTTCTTTTCGACATCCCCCTCACCGTGCCTTTCCGCATCGCCATCGGCGAGATGAAAGCCGCCAACCTCCTCCTCGTCCGCATCCATACGGACCAGGGCCTCGTCGGGCTGGGTGAGGCCTGCCCGTTCCCCCCGATCACCGGAGAGACCCAGGCCACCAACGCCGCCGCCGCCCGCGCCATCCGCGACATGATCGTCGGGAAAGACCCCCTGGCCATCGATGGCCTGCTCCGCGGTCTCGGTCCCCTCGTCCACTCCAATCCGAGCGCCGTGGCCGCGTTCGACATGGCCCTCCACGACATCCTGGGCAAGGTCGCCGGCCTGCCGCTCTTCCGTCTCTTCGGCGGGTCCGACAGGTCCTTCGAGACCGACATCACGGCCGGGCTCGACACGCCCGCGGCCATGGCCGAGCGCATCCGGGGCTTCGTCCGCGACGGCTACCGGACCGTCAAGGTCAAGGTCGGCCTGGACCCCGACGAGGACATCGCCCGGCTCCAGGCCATCCGCGACGCCATCGGCGGCGACGTCGGCATCCGCATCGATGCCAACCAGGGCTGGTCGGTCCCTCAGGCCGTCTACGCCCTCCGGAAAATGGAGAAGCTGCGCATCGAGTTCTGCGAGCAGCCCGTCCGGGCCTCCGACACGGCCGGCCTGCGGGCCGTCCGGGCCCAGAGCCCGATCTCGATCATGGCCGACGAGTCGCTCTTCGTGCCGGCCGACGCCGTCCGGCTCATCATGGCCGAGGCCTGCGACTCCTTCAACATCAAGGTCATGAAGGCCGGCGGCCTGCTGAACTCCATCCGCATCGCTCACGTCGCCGACGCCGCCAACATGCGCTGCATGGTCGGCTGCATGCTCGACTCGAAGCTGGCCCTGACGGCGGCCGCCCACGTCGTCGCCTCCCAGGCCAACATCGTCTACGCCGACCTCGACGGCAACTCCGAGCACGTCACCGACCCCATCGTCGGCGGGATGACGGTCAAAGGCGGCATGATCACCCTGCCCGAATCGCCCGGGCTCGGCTGCGACATCGATCCGGCCTTCCTGAAAAAGCTGACGAAGATCTGATGACTATGGACCGCAAGGTCAGATGGGGCATCCTGGGCTGCGCGAGCATCGCCGAGAAGGCCGTCATCCCGGCCATCCTGGGCTCACGCAACGGGGCCCTCCACGCCATCGCCTCCCGCGACGCGGACCGGGCCTCCGAATGGGCCGAGAAATTCGGCTTCACGAGATCCCACCGCGACTACCGGTCCCTCGTCGAGGACCCCGAGGTCGACGCCGTCTACAACCCACTCCCCAACGACCTCCACGCCGAATGGTCCATCCGGGCGGCCCGGGCCGGCAAGCACGTCCTCTGCGAGAAACCCATGGCCATGAACGCCGCGGAGGTCCGGGACATGATCGCCGCGGCCGAGGGGGCCGGCGTCCTCCTCATGGAAGCCTTCATGTACAGGTTCCATCCCCAGATCGACAAGGCCCTCGAGCTGGTCCGTTCGGACGCGGTCGGCGAGGTCCGCTCGGTCAAGTCCTCGTTCACCTTCCAGTTCGAGGGAGGCGGCGAAAATTACCGCTGGTTCCCGGGGATGGGCGGCGGGGCCCTCTACGATGTCGGGTGCTACACGATAAGCGCCGCCCGGCTGGTGTTCGCCGACGAGCCTCTCACGGTCTTCGCCCGGGCCCGGCTCGACCCCGGCACGGGCGTCGACATGACGACCGCCGTCCTGCTCGAGTTCCCCGGCGGCCGCTTCGCGATGTGCGACTGCAGCTTCGAATCCCACTTCCAGAGCCGGCTGCTGGCCGTGGGGACGAAGGGCACCCTTTCCCTCGACCGGGCCTTTTCGGCCAAGGACTTCGACGCCCGCATCCAGATCATGCGCGGCGAGCGGAGCGAAGCGCTCGTCGTCCCCCGGGCCGACATGTTCGCCCTGATGGTCGAGCACTTCGGGGATGGCGTTCTCGAGGGAACGCCTCTTCGCTACCCCGCCTCGGACGCCGGGAAGAACATGCTCGCGATCGATGCCGCGATCGATTCCATCCGGACCGGGCATCCTGTCAAGGTCCGGCCGGGAGAACCGGCATAACCCGAATAAAGGAGGCGTTTCATGAAATTCCTTAAAACCGTCCTGCCCTTGACCGTCCTGCTGCTCGTCGCCGCCTGTTCGTTCTACGAGGCCCGGCCCAAGCTCAACTACTACCGCGGCCCGAACGTCCCGGAGGGGTACATCAAGGTCCTGCGGGCCTCGGTCTCCGAGATCGAGTTCGAGATCCGGGTGAGTTCGTCGAAAGGCAGCTCTATCACCTGGTGCTCGAGGGCAACGAGCCGGTGGCCGAGGGCTGG
>JAWOHF010000241.1:0-2531 GCA_046496285.1 Candidatus Aminicenantota bacterium | reverse complement strand
GTGATACGCTCGAGGTTGGCAAACCGGTCGCCTCGGTGGAATCAGTCAAGGCTGCCGCGGAATCGTATGCCCCGGTCATAGGCAAGGTTGTCGCTGTAAATGAAGAATTGCCCGGCAACCCGGAAATTTTAAACAGCGATCCCTACGGGGCTGGTTGGATGATCCAATTGGAAGGGGCGGATGGCAACGGGGCCATGCTGAGCTTCGGCTCCGATTGGCCGGGGACGAGCGCCGCCCTCTACCACATGCACCCGAAGTACCTGATCTACGCCGCCGTTACGCGACAGACGCTGACCGGCGAGCCCGAGGGCGGCTGGTTCCCCGAGCAGAGGATCGGCGTCGAGGAGGCCCTGCGGGCCTACACGATCAACAACGCCTTGGCCGCCTTCGAGGCCGACACGCGCGGCTCGCTCGAGGCCGGGAAGCTGGCCGACATCACCGTCTTCGACCGCGACATGCGGGCCATCCCTCCGGTCGACATCCTGAAGACCGAGGTCACCCACACGATCGTCGGCGGGAAGATCGTCTTCAGCAAAAACTGAGACCCGGGGAACACGGGGACACGTACCGGCGGTACATGTCCCCTGTCTTGCCTGCTCAGCGCTTCTTGGGCCTGGCCAGGTAGATGTTTCCCATGGTTTCGGTGACCGTGAAGATGATCCGGTCGGCGGCGACGCCGATGACGCCGTTGCCCATGGGGAAATTCAGCTTGTTGCGGGGCTCGGCGGAGACATAGAGCTCGCGCTCCGGTCCGGCGGGCTTCTTTGTCCGGGGGTCGAGCTCCTGGGCCCGCAGCGAGGTCCTTTCGCCCTTTTCGGAGAGAAAATAGAGCCAGCGCCCGTTGGGCGACCAGGCCGGAGCGCCAAGATAGTGATCGGCCTCGGCGAGGACGACCGTTTCGCGGGGGTCTCCCGGAGGCCCGTCGACCGGGGAGACGCGGAACACGACCCGGCCGTCCGCCAGGCCGCCGAGCCAGGCCAGCCACTTCCCGTCGGGCGAGAGGCTGACATCGAGAAAGCTCTCGCCGGGAGCGGAAAGGAGCGGAGAAGTCTCCCCCGTCCGGAGGCCCATCTTGCCGAGCGAACCGCGCGCGGCCAAGGTCACGGCGAAATCGTTGCCGGGGAAGAAGCCCAAGAGGGTGCACCCCGCGCAGAGCTCGCGGCCGGTCGAGGCGCCGGGCGCCAGGATGAACGTCCTCGTCTTCCCGTCCACGACATCCCGGTAGGCGAGGTGCGAGCCGTCCGGGCTGAGGACCGTGCCGGCGAGGCTGTATCCCTGCAGCGGGATGGCCGTTTCCTGCCCGGTCCTCAGGTCCTTGATGCGGACCTCGTTCTTGGACTCTTGGACCCCGCCGAACGCGACGAAAGCGGCCCTCGATCCGTCGCGGGAGATGGTCGGCGAGAATTTCTGCATGAGGTCCTGGGTCAACCTCCCGGGACGGCCCGAGATCATGGCTTCGTCGGCCCGAACGGGTATGCTCCAGGTGGTGATCGTGGCCGTCATGTTGGCGAAGACGACCCGGCCGTCGGGCGTGACCGACGAGAAGATCTTCATCCCCGGCCCCGAGGTGACCGCTTCGGCGGGCCCCTTGATCGTCAGGGCTTTGGGGTCGATTGGCACCCGGAAGATGTTGACGCCCTCGATGGTCGTCCCCGAGACGTAGTAGATGTCATTCCCCATCCACCCGACGGGGTATTGGACGGGGACCGTCAGCCCGATGTTTTCGACGGCATGCGTCCGGACGGCCGCCCCGCCGTCGATCGGGGCCGCCCACCAATCCCCGGACCGGGGATCGTCGATCCGCCGCCCGCGGAAGATCAGGTATTTGCTGTCCGGGGACCAGACTAGAGTGCCTCCCTGAACGACAAACTCCGGCTGGAGATCGGGGCAAAAGGGCCTGGGCTCCCCTCCTCTGGGCGAAACCAAGTACATCTTGGTGTGACGACCTTCCAGGGATGGGGGGATGACGACGTAGGCGATCAGCCGTCCGTCGGGCGAGAACTTGGGGGTGAACCCCTTGCCCGCAACGAGCCGGGGCTGGCCTCCGAAGGCGTCGACCAGGTAGATCCCGCCGCCCTCGCGCTCCGAGCGGAAGGCGACCTGGGACCCGTCGGGCGAGAACGAAGGCAGCCAATCGTCGGCCGGGTGGTCCGTCAGGCGAAGCGGGTTCCCTCCGGACAGCCGCTGGACCCAGATGTCGATGTTATGCTCTCCTCCCCGGTCGGAAGCGAAGGCCATCTGGTTGCCGTCCAGGGGCAGTGTCGGCATCAGGCTCTGGCCGGAATCGAATGTCAGAGGCGTGATCTCGTAATCGACCGGGCCGGCGGGTCTGAGGACGACGAATTTCAAAACAAGGGCTGCGGCGGCGACGAGAAAGACGGTCGCGGCGATGGGCATAATGGCGCTTCTTTTCCTTCCGGCGGCCGGGGCCGCCGCCTGCAGCCGCCCCGATTCGGAGTCCTCCTTGAGGTCCTGGAGGGCGACCTTGAGGTCGGACATCGTCTGCCAGCGGCGCTGCGGGTCCTTGCGGA
>JAWOHF010000074.1:0-8174 GCA_046496285.1 Candidatus Aminicenantota bacterium | reverse complement strand
ACCCGATGGTCTGCCCCAAGTGCGGCAGCCGGATGAAGGTCGTCGCCTTCCTCACGGAGCATGCCGTGGTGGACCGCATCATCGATCACTTGAAGCTGACGTTCGTGGCGGCCAAGCCTCCGCCGTCCCATGTTTTTACCGAGGTCGCCCTGCCGGAGGCCGAGGAGAGCGGGGTATATTGCTGAGTATTTGGTGATCAGGGGAGAGCGGGAGTCTATCGTCTTTTAGCCGGCGCGGCGGGGTTTCTTGTGCTGACACGCTCTTCGAGCGCCGATCTTTGTGGCTTTTCGCGGGCAATTGACAGAGCCGCCCGGCCTGAGATAGAGTTCCGCTGTGGTGAGGAGGGGAGATTCATCGACCGGAGCGGGAATTCCCACGCCACGGAAAAAGGAAACTCTTATCCTTATCTTCTGGGAAAGTTGGCAAATAATAAAGATCGCCGGGATGTTGCCCGACTACATTCTCGCGTCAGTGGCTTCCCACTCAACGGCAGATGTTTTCCAGCAATAGTTTCAGGGAGCGGTAATCGAAGGTTCGGCAGATTTCCTGGACGTATCCGGTAAGGGTGCTGTTGTGACTGATCAAGGCGCCCTTGAGGATGAACGTGTTGTATTTCAGGTCGATGGCATCGGTATACGTGGCCAGAACGCAACCCACGGCACTGAGTCCACATAAAAACAATGTATTGCATCCATTTTTCTGCAGATATTTTTCGAGATCGGTTTGTTTGAATGCGCTCCCGGTGTGTTTGATAATCTGCGGATCTTCGGCGTTGACAAGGGCGGACTCTACGAATTTGAAATTCTCGCTGCCGGGTGCGGGGCCGTTTTTGGGATCCGTGTGATAAACACGGATGACCGGAAACCCGTTTTCTCGGAACAGTTTGATATAATGGTTGATCATTTCCAAGCCCGGCTTAATATCTTTTTCATCCATAATCGGCAGGTATTCTTTCTGGATATCGATTACCAGCAGAGCGGGCATCATCTTGGCTCGGTCCGGTTGGGGCTCTGTCCCCAAAAACAATGAATATCCGACAATGAAAAGAAATAGAAATGTGACTTGCTTCATTTCTCCTCCTTGTTTTTGCAATAGAGCATTGGGTTAGCTATTTTTTGGTCGGAGCGCCTCGATTATGGCGGCGTCTATCCAGTAGATGGCCGTGTTGTCAATTCCTGGTTTAGATCTGAGGCCTTGGAGGTAGGCGGCGCTGAGCTTTGCGGGCCATTGATCCTGAGGAGGGACACGGCTGGCCATAAAAAAGAGGTATTTCCCATCCGGGGAAAGGCTTGCCGAAAATTCGTTGCCGCCCGGTGAATTGATTTTCGGCCCCATATTGATCGGCTCGGACCAGGTGTCATCGGGATTGCGAAAGCAGATGTAATAATCGGTGGCCCCGAGTGAATCGGGACGGCCGAAGACCGGTACGATAATGAAACTTTCGTCGGGAGCAATATAAGCGTTGAAGCGGGTCCGTCCCGAGTTGACTTGGACCGGAAGCTTCTCCGGTTCTTGGTATTTGCCGTTCAGCAAACGCGAGCGAAAAATAGACTCAACGCCTGATTTTTCACGGCGGTTGAAATAGATCGTTTGATTACGCGTAATGGTGGGAAAAAACTCGGGTTCGTCGGAGTTTACCGGGGCGCCCAGGTTGTAGGGCTCCCCCCAGCCTCCGCCGACTCGGTCCATGACCCAGATGTCCTGGTTTCCTTTGGTCTCCCCCTTGGCTGTATTGGGGCGGTTGGACATGAAAAAAAACCGCTTGCCATCAAACGAAATGCAGGGCTCGATGTTCATATAATGTGGATCTTCCATATGCTCCATAACTTCGGGCCGGGTCCAGACTCCGTTCCGCTGGCGGGTGACCATGATGGTGGAGAAGGTGAAATTGGCGAGGTTGACACAGAAATAAATCTCATTTCCATCGGGGGTTATCGTCAAATCCCGAGTGTTGAGTTCTGTGGAGATGATGCCCGGGGCGAAAACAACCGGCTCCATCCCCGGAGGGGTTTGCCCCAAATAGGGGCCCTTGAGTACGGGAAATGGCCTTTGCAAGTCTTGGCCGTTGAAAAACGAGATCAATAGAGTCAGTAACGCACATACCCACATTGCTTTTTTCATCAGGGTTCCTGTCTTCAGAAAATTTTGTTTCCAGGTTCGAATCTATCACGGCGGTAAAAAATGTGCAATTGAGTCGACAGGGCCTGTGTAAAGAAAACAGCGCAAGCAGCGGGGAATAAATCGGCGTGTGAGGCGTTTTCGCAGTATGATGCATAGTGAAATGGCGATCGCACAAGATTGGCCGCAAGAAAAAGAAAGAGCCGCTGCAAAGCAGGCGGAGGTGCAGACTCTGCTGCTGGAATACCGTCAAGCCGTATTTCATTTCTGTCTGGGATTCGCCCGCGACCGGGCTGCAGCCCAGGACCTGACCCAGGAAACCTTTAGGAGAGCGGGGTATATTGCTGAGTATTTGGTGATCAGGGGAGAGTGGGAGCCTATCGTCTTTTAGCCGGCGCGGCGGGGTTTCTTGTGCTGACACGCTCTTCGAGCGCCGATCTTTGTGGCTTTTCGCGGGCAATTGACAGAGCCGCCCGGCCTGAGATAGAGTTCCGCTGTGGTGAGGAGGGGAGATTCATCGACCGGAGCGGGAATTCCCGCGCCACGGAAAAAAAACTCTTATTCTTACGCGTCGGATCGAGCGATTGGCTCAGGCTCTGGGCGTCGAGAACATCTCGGCCTCGCAGGTCTCGGAGATGAATAAAGAGCTCGGCGGAACATCTTGGCCAAGGTTCCGCACAAGGAAAAACGGCGCTTCGCGGCCCATCTGAAACAGGTCTGGCTTCAACCCGATCGGAAGAGCGCCCGCCGGGCTGCGGCGCAGCTGGTCCAGGAATATGGCGAGCGTTTTCCCGAAGCTATACGCTGCCTCGGGGAAGGGCTTGAGGATTCGCTCCAGTTCTACAGTTTTCCCGAGATCGATCCCAAGAAGATCTCCTCGACGAATATGTCCGAACGCACGATCCGCGAGGTTCGGCGCCGCATCCGTGTGGATGGAGAACATCGCCCGGGCGGCCCTGTTCGTCGAGCTCGTCGTCTCCTGGACGGTCTGGTCCCACCCCCTCAAGTTCCTTTTCGGCGGCCTGCTCGGCTTCGCCCTGGCCTTCTTCCTCAACATCGTCATGACGGTCGGCCTTAAGGGCGTCCTCGGGATCTTCCAGCCGTCCGAGCTGAAGACCAAGGACCTGTTGCCGACGAGCTGAGCTGGGCAGGCGCCGGGAAGCCCTCTGTCAGCTTGCCGAGAGAACGAAGATGGTCAGATTGGGGAGGGTCTTGTCATCGACCCGGACGACCCTGAGCCCGGCCTTCGCGAAAAGCTCGAGGTAGCCCTCCCGGCTCCGGTATTCTTGCTCGGGCAAGGGCCGCCCGTACATATCGCGGTGGCCGCGCTCAGGCTCGATGACGACGATGCGGCCTTCGGGCTTGAGGGCCGGGGCGATGTTCCCGAAGAGCGTGGCCGCGTCCTTGACGAACTTGATGGTGGCGTGCATGAAGACGAGGTCCAGGGCACCCCGGGGAAGCAGGGGATCTTCGGGCTTGCCCAGGATGGTCTCGATGGTCCTGAAACCCAGCTCTCCCGCTTTGTCCCGAAGCTCCTCCAGAGGGGACGGGAAGATGTCTTCGGCGATCACGCGGCCGGTCGGCCCGACCCGGGAGGCCAGCTTCAAGGCGAGATAGCCGTCCCCGGCGCCGACCTCCCCGACCGTCATTCCGGGTGCGATGCCGAGGGTATCCAATCCCTTATCGATCTTGTGGACGGCGTCACGCTGCCGGTCGTTCCTGCCCCTGTCCTCCTTGGCGACGTGAGACATGAAAATCGGGAGGGGCGCGGCGTAGGCCTCGAGGCGACCGTCGACGAACGTGGGAAAGACGATCAGCGAGTTCCGCCCGTCCTGGACATAGAAGAAATCGGCGATGTTCCTGCCCGGCACGGTCAGGTCCAGGACTTTGGACACCGTTCCTTCGATCGGGGTGTAGTCCCTGACCAGATAGAGGCGTCCCTCGTTGTGGGACACGAGATAGCGGTTCATCGGCAGCGCCTGGATGCCGTCGATGATCCCCGCGCCCAGGCGGGCGATGACGCCGATCGATCTCGTCGCCAGGTCGACCGACTTGAGGCACCCGTCGACGCTCGTGCCCACGATGAGCTTGCCGTCGCGGACGGCGATCCCGTTGGGACGTCCGATCCCGGGGCCCGAGAGCCACTCCTCGGCCTTCCCTCCGGCCACCCTGTAGATCGCCGACTTGGCCGAGTCGGTGACGTACAAGGCCCCGTCGGCCGCGGCGGCGACATCGTTGGGCATCACCGACCCGGGCAGCGGCACCCGCCCCAGGACCTTGGCCCCGGGGATGTCGATCTCGGCCAGGCCGCCCCGCTCGACCGCCCAGAGGCGGTCCCCGACGACGCAGAGCCCGGTCGGGTTCCGCAATCCCGTCACCCAATCGACCGCCACGACGGTCCCGTCGAGGCCGACCTTGGAGATGGACTGCCGGCCCTCTCCGGGAGGGCTGGGCCGGTAGCCGTCGTAATTCGACACGTAGAGGCATTTCCGCGCCTCGTCATAGGCGACGGATTCGGGGACGGAGAACGTCTTGGGGGTCTCCCAGGCCTTCTTGAGGCCCTCGAGGACGAACGCGGCTAGGCCGTCCCTGACCTTGAAACCCCAGCCGCCGGAGACCTCGGCGACGGCCAAGAGAAGCTCGTTCTCGCCCTTCTTCAAGGGCAGCAGGAGGGAGTCGAAATACCCGGCCACGCCTAGGAACGAAGAGTCCCTTCCCTGGTACTGGCTGTTGGCCTCGAACAGGAGCCGGCCGTTGAGGAAGACGCTGACGATGTCGCTGTAGCCGATGTCGACCTTGCGCGCTTCCTCCGTTTCCGCGGTCAGGACGGTCCTGGCGAAGACCGCGTCGGGCTCGCCCGAACGAGGATAGAGACGCCCGATATCGACCAGGCCGCCGGCCTCGGCCTTGACCGTCCGCCAGCCGGGATCGTCGAGGCCTTGCTCCTCCGGGGTCCGGTCCAGCTCGATCCGCCCGGCCCGGAAGGCCTTGGAGACCTGCCAGTCGACGATGGCGCCCGGGGCCACGTCCGGAGGAGGCATGTCGTCGAAGGCCGGCAGGTCGGCCTGCCGGAAGGAGAAACGGGAGAAAAAGGCCGATCCGTCGACCGGCCCCATGACGCCCAGAGCGCCGACCGAGCGGCCGTGGCTGAGGCGGGGGATCCGGAGGGCGGGCTCCGCGGAGTCGCCGATGAAGACGCGGGCCTGGTCTCCCGAGACCTCGATCCGGACGCGGAACCAGGAGTTGACCGGGATGGCGGCGCCGGCCGTGAATCCGGGCCCCGAATAGAGCTGCCAGGAGTCGACGCCGTTGTAGGCCGGTACGTACTGGAGGGTGTCGGCGTAGAGGATCTGGCGGTGCGGCCTGATATAGAAGCGCTCCCAGTTCTGCCCCGGTGCGATGCGGAAGAGGATCCCCGGGTAGGACCGGGCCCGGTCCGAGGCGACGGCCACGTCGACCTCGATGGTCCCGTCGCCGAACGGGACGTCGTTGAGGAAGGCCGTTCCCTGGAACGCCTGGCGGCCTAAATGCTCCTGGACCCTGCCCGCCGTGACTGTCCAACGCTCGGATCCGAAGTCGACCGTTTGTCCCGCCGAGGGTAACGGGCCCGCCAGGACCGCGGCGAGCCCGAGAGACAGGATGCCGAGGGGCCGTAAAAGGGACGTTCGCATTCTATGCTCCTCACTCCAACCGGCGGCCAGGGTCTGGACCGCGTTAGACCAGCCCAGGATGTCGGGTACGGCTTGATATCGATAGGATATACGCAGGAACGGCTAAGGAGGTTGCCGGCCACCTACCTGCGGAGCGTCCATCGCATCGCCCCCGGTCCGCCTGGCTTCGGCCATTCCCGGACCGGTCACTTGTAAGGAATGAATTCTTTGCCTAGGAGCACGCGGGCGACGAGCGATAGGAATTTCCTTTTTGCGCTCGGCCTAAGATCGCTGGTCGCGGACTCAGAAGCAACCCATCCCCTCATAAAAAGAGGATATCCCGCCCGGAGAAGAGAGTCAGGGCCGACTGTTCGAAGACACAGGCTGGCGGCGGCTTCTCCGCGACGAACGTCAACTTCAGATGACGAATGATCCGGTCGACGACCGCATACTCGGTTAGAAAGGCCACAACCTTCATCCTCCCCCCGCAGCGTGGGCAGATCATCCTCCTCGCCGGGATGATACCCGATGGGCCCGGAAAAAAAAGGAGGGCGGAGAACCCCTCCTGGGACTTCCGCCCTCCGTCGCCGGAGCTCGAGATAGCCTGAGCTTAAAAGCCGATCCCGACCATGATCTTGATGGCCTTGTTCTTGGCTGTCGTCTCATCGCCCTTGTTGTTGACATCGGCCAGGCCCAGATTGTAGCGGACCTCGAGGACGAGCATGATCTTGTCGAGATAGAACTCGAGCCCTCCCCCGAGGACGGCGCTGAAGTCGGTGCCCTTGAGGAACTCCTTGACGTTGTCCTCGTCGATGAAGGCCCCGTCTTCGTAATATCTGGAGACGGCCTTGGACAGGAAGGAGACGGCCGGTCCGGCGAAGAGGATGGGCCAGAGCGCAACTTCCTTGGCCAGATGGACCTTGGCCAGGACGGGCACGTGGACGTAGGTGAGGACGAGTTCGTATTTATACAGCATCCCCTCGAAATCCTCCTGATCATAAAAGCCGCCCTTCCATACAAAATGGCGGACTGATCATACCGGCTTCAACGTCCACCTTGACGACGACCGCGGTCGCGGCCATGAGCGTGATGGCGATCGTGCACTGCGACACCACCAGCACCCGGCGGAGGCCCGACTTGGAGGTCCGCGTCGAGGCCCACGGCCAGCCCGAGGATGTTGAGGCCGGCGAAGCGCTTGTTCCGGAGGAGGGACCGGAAGGAAGCGACGAGAAGGTTCTTCCACATGTCTTCCTCGTTCGATCGATCTCAGGATTCAGCGCAGCAAAGAAGATGCCAACCCCTCCCCCCCCTCATCGTGGCTTCTCCCCTCGAGAGAACGCTCGAATGGAAGCCGCGGCTGACCGGGGAAATATGTCCGAATCCGCATATCGCCCGGACGGAACCGGACAAGGCCGGGATCGGGATCGGGTATGCGCCGCCGGGTCGAAACGAAAGGCGAGCGAGACCAGATCATCCGTGCCCGGCTCGGGTCGTCGGGCGGGACGCGGGGGCGATCCGGCAGACAAAGACGTTCTGCCGCGGCAGAAAGGTCTCGACCTTGACGACCGAGTATCCGCAAGCCTCGAGAAGTCCTTTGATCTCTTCCGAGCTCTTGATCTTGCCCGCCCGGTTCACCTTCTCCGAGACCCACTCCACGACCGCGAAGACACCGTCAGGCTTGAGGCCCCGCCGGACGTTCGTGAGGAACTGCCGGGCATCCGCGAGATAGGGCATGACGTCGACCATCAAGGCCAGGTCCAACTTGCCCGCGGGAAGCTTGGGGTCGTCTTGTCCGCCGAGGACCGTGACCACGTTGGTGATGTTTTTCTTCCGGCAATCGTCCTCGATGACCCGGAGATAACGCTCATCGATGTCGTTGGCGTAGACGACGCCCTTGTCGCCGACGAGGCCCGCCAGGCCCAGGGTGAAATAGCCGTATCCGGCCCCGATATCCGCGACGGCCATGCCCAGCTCGACGCCCAGGGCGTCCATGATCTTGCTGGGCTGCTGCCAGGACCAGCGGCCCCGGTCAAAAAGGTCGATCTGCTCCGACCGCTCGACCTTATCCTGAGGGCCCCCTCCGGGAACGAAGCCCCCAGCCGTTGCCGCACAGAGGATAACGAAGGCGAGGAGGACTCCCTGACGGAGTCTGGAGGATAGAAAATCCTGCATCATCGGCCACCTCCTGGAGGACAATAGGACGCATTAGGGGGTCCCTGCAGCACGGCCGCCGACGCCGTGAACATAACGCCCCCTATCAGACCCAACCGGCACCCCGTCCCACTCTGACACAGAAGCGCCACTTCGAGCGTCTCCGCTCCGTTGCGGAGGTTCGCACGCCAGAGCTCGTTGAAGTGGTGCTCGATGCGCCCGGCCCGGCCTTCCTGCAGCACGAGCTCGGTCGTC
>JAWOHF010000065.1:0-3793 GCA_046496285.1 Candidatus Aminicenantota bacterium | reverse complement strand
GTGGCAACGACCCAGCGGTCGCGCTCACGGCGCGATAGGTAATCCCCTATAAGCCGCTCCGACAGATGGTCTCCGTAGCACTCGGCGGTGTCGATCAGGTTGATGCCCGCCTCGGCGGCCCTGTCCAGGATGGCATCGACCTCGTTCTGCTTGAACCTCCGGCCCCACTCCCCGCCGAACTGCCAGGCGCCGATGCCAATGACTGAAACGCGGAGAGCCGTCCGACCCAGAATGCGATACTTCATGCTCTAAGCCTAAGCACGTATTAGTCGCGCGGGTCCCCCCCCTAGGACCGAATCCGGCCCGTCTTTTCACCTTGGCTGATACAATCCTCTGTATTTAAATAATTTACAAGAATCGCTCAGTTTGACAATCTATCATTTTCGATGTTTTTTTTCCGGAAAATATGGGACTTTGCTGAAACCCGCCCCGGAGGGCGAATTCTATTAATCGCTCTTTTTGAGGCTAAAAAGGCCCAAGAACGCCTCCAAAACGGGCCTCCGGAAGAGCCTATTTATTTTTTATGTGCAAGTTACGGCAGCCAAGGCACTACTTGTTACTTGCGGACGCGGATCGGGAACGGCGGCCGCTTCGGCGTGACCGGCGGGTTGGCCTTCAGCTCCTCCATGATGACCGCGATGGCTCTCTCGAGCTGCGGGTCGCGGCCCTCGATGACGTCCTTGGGCGTCTGTTCGACGTCGATGTCGGGCGGCACGCCGACGTTCTCGATGCCGAAGCCGTCCTCGTCCCAGAAGGCCAGGTTGGGCGCCGTCACGCCCCCGCCGTCCATCAGCGCGGGGAAACCCAGCGTCCCGACCAGACCGCCCCAGGTCGCCGTCCCCACCAGCTTGCCCATCCCGAACTTCCGCCACATGTACGGCAGGAGGTCGCCGCCCGAGCCGGCCGACTCGTTGATGAGCATGACCTTGGGCCCCTGGATCGAGGCGCTCGGCGTCTTGAGATCGGCCCCGTAGCGCATGGCCCAGTAGGCGATGACCGGCTTTCGCAGCCAGTCGATGTAGTAGTCGGCCACCGAACCGCCGCCGTTGAAGCGCTCGTCGACGATGATGGCCTCCTTGTCGGCCTGCGGGAAGAAGTAGCGCTTGAAGTAGATGTGGCCGAGGGTCGTCGTATTCGGGACGTACACGTAGGCGACCCGTCCGCCCGTGGCCTCGTGGACCTTGCGGATGTTGCCCTCGACCCAGTCCCGGTTGCGCAGGGCGCCCTCGTCGGCGATGGGCACGACCTTGACCGTCCGCGAGCCTTTCCCGCCCGGGTCCGGCCCGACCGTGATCTCGACGATCTTGCCGGCCGTGTTCTCGAACGCCGCATAGAGATTGGCCGGCGGCTTGAGCTCCCGCCCCTCGACCGCCAGCAGGTACTCGCCGGCCTTGACGTCGACGCCCGGCTCGGAGAGCGGCGAGCGCAGCTCGGGGCTCCAGTTGAGCCCGCCGAAGACCTTCTTGAACCGGTACCGGCCGTTCTCCACGGCGAAGTCCGCGCCCAGCAGCCCGCCGGGCACGCGCTTCGGCTGGTTGGGCATGTCCCCGCCGCCCACGCGGTGGTGCCCCACCGCGAGCTCCGAACTCATCCACTGGATGACCCGGTTGAGGTCGCCGCGGCAGGCGAGGTGGTCCAGGAACGGCTCGTACTTGGCCTTCATGGCCGGCCAGTCCGCGCCGTGGAAATTCGTGGCGTAGAAATAGTCGCGGTTGATGCGCCAGGCCTCGTCGAAGATCTGCTTCCATTCCGTCTCCGGCTCGACCCGGACCTCGACGGCCTCGGTGTCGAGCTTGCCCTTGCCGGGCTCGGGCTTCCCGGCCGCCGGGATGATGCTCCACGCCCGGCGCGAGCCGACCAGGATCTTCTTGCGGTCGGCCGTCAGAATGAACCCGTCGCAGGCCGGGCCGAATGCGTCGTCCTTGCGGGTCGTGAGGTCGAAGACCCGGATCGAGGAATCCCCGGGCCCGCCCGAGGTCGGGGTCGGCGGCGGGTCGGACTTGCGGTAGAAGAGCTTGCCGCCGTCGCCGGCCTGAAGATTGTCGTACACGCCCGCCGCCATGGGCAGGGCCACGATCCGCAGGTCGATCCCCTCGAAGTCGATGCGGAACGGCTCCTCCGCTTTGGCCGGCGCTTTGGCCGGCGGCGCGGCGCCCTTGGCCGCGGGCTTCGCCCCGGGCCCGTCGCCGTCCTTCTTGTCCTCCCCGGCCTTTTCCTCGTCGCTCTCCTTGGCCAGCGGATGGGGCAGGTCCTTTCTCAGGACGGCCAGGTAAAGGGAGTGGGTCTGCCTGAGGTCGGAGTTCGACATGTCGAACCACTGCCTGATCGGGCCGGCGTCGGTCGAGGCCCGGAAGAAAAGGAACTTGCCGTCCGGGCTGAAGACCGGCTCGTCGGCGTCGCTCAAGCCGTCGGTGACGGCGTGCGACCGGCCCTGCTCGAGCGAGTGGACGAAGATCCGCCGGAAGAAGGTCGGCGTGCCCAACGTGTAGGCCAGCCACTTGGAGTCGGGGCTCCACGAGGTCGGCATGGACGCCTGTCCGCCGGGCTGGTAGAGATATTCAGAGGCGATCTTCTGGACAGCCCCGGTCTGGACGTCGATCCAGTACAGGGTCAGGGAATTGTCGGCAAAAGCGATCTTGCGGCTGTCGGGCGACCAGGCCGGGGAGCCGTAATAACCCGATCCGCCGGGCTTGAAGCTCCGGGCCTCGCCTCTTCCGTCCTGGCTCCGGACGTGGAGCTCGTACTCCCCCGACGCGTCGGAGAAGTAGGCGATCGACTTCCCGTCGGGCGACCAAGCCGGCGAGCGCTCGTGGGCGCCTGTCGTCCGCGTCAGGTTGCGGGGATCGCCCTTCTCGGCCGGGACGGTGACGATCTCGCCCCGGAACTCGAAGACGGCCCGGGCCCCGGACGGCGAGACGGCGGCGTTGCGGATCCACTGCGAGCCCTTGGCAAAGCGCGCCCGCAGCTCCGGCAGGTCGGTGGCGACGCCGATCCGCAGCTTCACGCTGCGGCCCTGCCCGACATCGTAGAGATGGATCGAGCCGGCCTGCTCGAAGGCGATGCGCCCGGGCCCGGCCGAGGCATTGAGGACCGGGAAGTCCGTGAAGCTCGTCAGCCGCTCGATCTTCCGGGAAGCCGGATCATAGGAATAGAGGTTGAACTCGCCGTCGCGGTCGGAGCGGAAACAGACCTTGCCGCCGACCCACATCGGCCCGGCGTCGTTCGACCGGCCTTCCGGCTGGGGGACCTTGTCGATCGTCAGGTCGGCGTTATTGAAGATCCAGATCCGGGAGAAGGTCCCGCCGCGGTAGTTCTTCCATTGGGTGAAGGCCTCGCGGAACGGGCTGTAGGCGATGTGCCGGCCGTCCGGCGACATCTCGGCGTCGTTGACGTAGGGGATCTCGAGCATGGTCGCCTCGCCGCCCTCGACCGGCACGGTGAACAGCCGGGGATAGGCCCGGCTGTAGGAAAAGCGGGTCGAGGTGAACAGGACGGCCTTGCCGTCCGGGGTGAAGCCCTGGACCAGATCGACGTCCGGGTGCCAGGTCAGCCGCTTGGGGACTCCGCCGGCCGCGGGCACGACGAAGACGTCGACGTTGCCGTCGTACTGGCCGCTGAAGGCCAGCCACTTCCCGTCCGGGGAAAAGGCCGGGCTCGACGGCCGGGACGTCCGGCGGCTGACCTCGGACGTCGGCATCGAGTCCTATCCGGCCTTTTCCCCGGACGGGAAATGGCTGGCCTTCAGCGGCCAGTACGACGGCAACGTCGACGTCTTCGTCGTGCCCGCGGCCGG
>JAWOHF010000035.1:0-3702 GCA_046496285.1 Candidatus Aminicenantota bacterium | reverse complement strand
CCGCTATCTCAAGATCATCGGCCAGAGAGGCCCGGGGGTCGGCTGAGAAGGGAGGCCGGCGTCAGGTCCCTTCTTTCCAATCCGCCAGGTATTTTTTCTGGGCGGGGGTCAACCGGTCGATCGAAGCCCCCATGGAGGCCAGCTTCAGGGAGGCGATCTCCTCGTCGATCTTGCAAGGCACGGGGTAGACGGCCTTGTCGAGCTCTTTCGCCCGGTCGGCGAGCCACCGGACGCTCAGCGCCTGGTTGGCGAAGCTCATGTCCATGACCATGGCCGGATGGCCCTCGGCCGCCGTCAGGTTAATGAGGCGGCCTTCCCCGAGCAGATGGACCCTCCGGCCGCTCGCGAGCATGTATTCGTCCACGAAGTCTCGGACCCGCCTTTTGCCCTTGGCCAGCTTTTCCAGGGCCGGGATATCGATCTCGACGTTGAAGTGCCCCGAGTTGGCGACCATCGCGCCGTCCTTCATGCGCAGGAAATGCTCCTTGCGGATGACGCCCTTGTTGCCGGTGACGGTGAGGAAAATGTCGCCCACTCCCGCGGCTTTGGCCATGGTCATGACCTCGAAGCCGTCCAGCACGGCCTCGATGGCCCGGATCGGGTTGATCTCGGTCACGATGACGTGGGCGCCGGCCCCGCGGGCCCTCATGGCCACGCCTTTGCCGCACATCCCGTATCCGGCCACGACGAACTTGAGCCCGGCGAGCAGGGCGTTGGTGGCCCTCAGGATGCCGTCGAGGGTGCTCTGGCCCGTTCCGTAGCGGTTGTCGAAAAGGTGCTTGGTCTGGGCGTCGTTGACGGCGATGATGGGATATCGGAGGATACCGGAGCGGGCCATGCTCTTGAGCCGGATGACGCCCGTGGTCGTTTCCTCCGTCCCGCCCAAAACGGCCGGGAGGAGCTCCGTGCGGCGCTCGTGAGTGACCGAGACCAGGTCCGCGCCGTCGTCCATGGTGATGAGCGGCCTGTGGTCCAGGGCCTGATGGATGTGGCGGTAGTAGGTCTTGGAGTTCTCGCCCTTGACGGCGAAGACCGGAATGCCGTGGTCTTTGACCAGGGTCGCCGGGATGTCGTCCTGGGTGCTGAGCGGGTTGGACGCGCAGAGGCGGACATCCGCTCCGCCGAGCTTGAGGGCTTCCATCAGGTTGGCCGTTTCGGAGGTCACGTGGAGGCAGGCCGAGATCCGGAGGCCGCGAAGAGGCTTGGTCCGGGCGAAGGTCTCTTTGATGAGGCCCAGAACGGGCATGGAGCGGGCCGCCCATTCCATACGGAGGCGGCCCTTGCGGGCCAGGGACAGGTCCTTGATATCATACAGCATCGCTTCTCCCTGTGAACGAGGATCAAAGGGTGCGGCCCGGCTTGGGACGCCCCCCATGGGTCGCGTCGCCAAAATAGCACAATCCACAGGGGTTTTCAACGGAAGCCGTTTATGCTAATGTAATCCAATGTCCGTCTTCCGGACCCTTAAGACCCGAATGAGAAAAGAGGCCCTGGCCGTCTCTGTCGCGGGCTTTGCGGCTCTCTTCCCGGCTCTGCCGGCCGTCGGGCAGGAGTCGATGGCGACCGGGTGGGGGTTCCCGGTCCAGGAATACCGTCTCAAGAACGGACTGCGGGTCATACTCTCCGAGGACGACTCCCTTCCGCTGGTGACCGTGGCCGTCGCCTACAGAGCCGGGATCGTCCGCGAGAAGCCCGGACAGGAAGGCCTGGCCTACCTCCTGGAAACCCTGATGTTCCAGGGCTCGGAGAACGTCGGCCCTCTGCAGCACGTCGGCTACATCCAGAAGATCGGCGGACAGCTCAACGCCACGACGACCTTCGACAAGTCGCTCTTCTATCAGACCCTGCCCTCGAATCAGCTGGCCTTGGCCCTCTGGCTGGAGTCGGACCGGATGAGATCGGTTCGCATCACGGGGGCCTCCATCGTGAAGCAGCGGAGCACGCTCCTCGAGGAACACCTGCGCCAGATGGCCGCGGAGCCCGTCATCGAGAGCTTCTCGATCTTCGACACGCTCCTCTATCCCGATCTCCTTTACGGCCGCCCGCTGATCGGGAGCGGAGAGCAGATGGGGCGGCTCACGGAGGCTGATGTCTCCGCCTTCCATCGGGCCTTCTATGTGCCGAACAACGCGGTTCTCTGTATCGTCGGCAACATCCAGGCCGCCAAGGCCAAGGACCTGGTGGCCCGCTATTTCGAATCCATTCCTCCGGGGCCCGACGTCCCCGCGCCGCCCCCGCCCCGGTTCGAGCAGGAAGGAGAGGTCGCCGTCTTCCATCCGGACCTCGGGGCGCCCACAGCCGGCTTTCATCTCGGATACAGGTTCCATCCCCTTCTGCCGGGAGACGCGTATGCTTTGAAGATCCTGGAGTATATCCTGCTCAAGGGCAAGACCTCCCGTCTCCGGACCCGCCTGATCGACAAGGACAGGACGGCCTATCATGTCAGCGGCGGTCTCGAGGAGCGCGGGGCGGCCCGGGGTCTCAAGATCTTCTGCCTCACCAACAATGTGGTCATGGCCGACCGCTCCCATCGGGCCGTCATGTCCGAGATCGAAAGGATCCGCCAGGGATCGGTTTCGGAGGACGACCTGGAGAAAGCCAAACGGTTCTTCAGAACGGATTACTTCCGGAGGCTGGCCACGACCCAGGAGAGGGCTCTCGTGCTCATCGAGGCCGCTTTCTCGGACCGGCCGCTCGCTTCCCTGCCGGACGAGCTGGCCAGCTATCTTCGGGTCACCGCCCGCAACCTGACCGCTCTCGTCATCAGGCATTTCGTCCCCAGGAACAAGGTCTATATGAGGCTGGGCCCGCGATGAGGGACGTCCTCCGCTTCCCAAGGTGGTCCGTCGTTCTGGCGGCCGCATGGTCCCTGGGCTTCGGTCCGTCCCTGGAAGCCCAGGAAAGATACCGGCGGACACCGCCCCCGGCCGAGGCGCGGCAGGGCCTTGATTTGGCGGCCATCGAGAGCTTCGAGATGGCCAACGGCCTCAAGGTGGCCGTAGCCTTTAGGACCGGGAGTCCCCTGGTCACCCTTCAGCTCGTCATCGGGGCCGGGGAGGCCGACTCGCCCGCCCAGTTGCCGGGAACAGCCTCCATCACGGCCAGGATGATCGGCCGTGGGAGCAAGCTCCTCTCCGGCGACCAAATCGACAATCTCATCGAGTCCCTGGGAGCGGATTATTCGGCCACGGTGTTCATGGATTACACGGTGTTCAAGCTCGAGGTCCTCCCTGAATTCGTCGACCGGGCCCTTCTCGCGCTGCGGATCATGGTCCTCGATCCGGCCTTCTCGGAGCGCGTCCTGGCCACGGTCAAGAGGACCACATCCTTCGAGCAGATCGACCGCAAGAAGGACCCGGAGTTCGTCGGGTGGCGCCACCTCTTGCGCCTCCTTTTCGAGGGGCATCCCAATCAGGCCGGGACCTATGGCGAGGAGGCCATCAAGCTCATCGGATCGAAAGAGGTGCGGTCCTTCTACAGCCGGTACTACTTGCCCAACAACGCCGTCATCGTGGTTTCCGGTAACGTCGATGCGGCCGCGGTCTCAATGAAGATCGGAGAGCACTTCAGCGCCTGGACGCGTCGGGCATTCTCGCGGGCCCAGGTCCCTCCGCCTCCTCCGAACGGACGGGAGCGGATCTGTTTCGTCGAGAACGCCGCTTCCCAGGACGCCACCATTTTCGCCGGGAACGTGATCATGGA
>JAWOHF010000297.1:0-5502 GCA_046496285.1 Candidatus Aminicenantota bacterium | reverse complement strand
CCGGAAGCGGCCAGGACGGCGTCGGCGGCCGCGACGCCCGCGGCGAGCGGCAAGAGGTGGAACAAGGGGCCCGGACTTTGCGGCGGGAAGGGCAGGACGAAAGAAACGGAGAGGCCCATCCCGGGCGGCGAATGCCAGAGCCGGCCTTTCGTGCCCCGGCCCCGGGTCTGTTCCTCGGCCAGGACGGCCGTCCCGTGGGCGGCGCCCTCCCGGGCCAGATCGCGGGCCGCGTCATTCGTGGAAGACACCGTCCCCAGCTTGTGAACGACGGTCCCGAGGGGCATGATCAGGAGCCTCCGGTCGCGATGCGCTCCTTCGGCCGCCGGCCGGACGGGTCGTCCACGCCTCACTCCTTGGGCCCGGGGCCTCGGCCCTGCCGGGACTCCCATTCCCGGAGCTCGACCAGGAGACTGGCCCGGAGGCGCTTCTCGATCTCCTTTTCCATGCCGCCGATCTCGCTTCGGACCCACTCGCGAAAGCCGGGTTCCCGGGGCCGGTCCCGATCGTCCGGTCTGTCGGACGGGCCGGAAGGGAGCTTTTCCCGGGGGTTGCCGGGGAGCCCCTCATGAGGCGGGAGAGCGGCGGCGCCCTCTTCGGGCTCGCCGGATGGGGGCCAGAGCGGTTCTTCCGGCATGGTCGAGGGGCCCGTTTTCCGGGCGATGAGCTCGCGCACCGAGGCCGCCAGCCGCTCCGAGTCGAAGGGCTTCTGGACGATCCTGTCGTAATCCCCGTCCTTGATCCTCTCCAAGTCCGCGGGTTCGAATCCCCCCCTCAGCCCGACGATCGGAAAGCTCCCGAGGCCCTCCCGGCCCCTCAAGGCCCGGCCGATCTCCGCCCCCCCCGGAGCCGACAAAGACAGACTGACGAGGACGGCGTCGGGCCGGACGCCGTCCATCGCCTCCAGGAGGGACGGTCCGTCCTCGAACGGATAGATCCTGAACTCCGGCTCGGGGAAGACCGCTTGGGCGATCTTCTGCATCGAAGGACTGGGGTCGGCGACAATGATCCTGTAGGGCATGTCCGCTCTCGAAAAGACCGGCGACGGCCAGCCCAATCTAACCTTTTTCCGGACGGAGTGTCAATCGTTCCACGCCCCGGACACCCCTCAATAATCGATCGACACGCAGTTGTCCCCGAGCAGGGCCTCGACCTTCTTGATAAGGTCCTCCGTCGGCGCCACCCTCTGGACCTCGGCGCTCCTCGTGAAGAGCCGGTAGGAGTGCGGCGTCTCGAGCTCGAAGTAGACGGGGCAGCGGCCTTCGTGGGCGTCGAGGATGGTCTTCAGCTCGGCCAGGGTCGCATCCTCCAGCCCGGGAAGGAAGATCCGGACGACGACGCGCCTGGCCTGCTTTTCGAAGGCTTCGGCCAGGGGCATGGCCTGGGCCAGGCTGATCCGCCGGCTGTCCCCCTCCCCCAGGTACTTCCCTTTGACCCAGATGAGCTGGCCTTCCCGAAGATACTGGCCGAACTTGCTGTAGCATTCCGGGAAGGCCACGGCCTCGATCCGTCCGGTCAGGTCCTCCAGAGTGAAGGCCGCCATCCGCTCGTCTTTCTTGGTCTTCAGCTGTTTGAGGACCGTGATGATCCCGGCGGCCCGGATCTCCTTGTCGAAGTCCCGCTCGTCGTCGAGCTCGCCGAGCCCGTGGGAGACGAGCTTGCGGAGCCGGTCCTTGTACCGGGCGAGGGGATGGCCGGTGATGTAGAAGCCCAGCGCTTCCATCTCGTAGGACAGGAGGTGGGATTCGTCCCACTCCCTCATCTCCAGGACCTCCTGGGGGGCGGCCGGGGGCTCGGCTTGGCCGGAGCCGAAAAGGAGGGACTGGCGGGACGCCCGGGCCTTCTGGACCTCGTGGCCGAACTCGATCATCCGGTCGAGCAGGTGGTAGCATTGGGACCGCTTCCATCCCAGCGAATCGAAGGCCCCCGCCTTGATCAGGCTTTCCACGGCCTTACGGTTGAGGACCTTCGAATCGTGGTCCCGGAAAAGGTCGAAGGGCGAGCCGAACGGGCCGAGAGCCCTCCGGGCGGCGACCAGCTCCTCGACAGCCCCCTGGCCGATGCCCTTGACCGCGGCCAGTCCGAAGCGGATGTTACCGTCCTCGACCGTGAACCGGAAATCGCTCTTGTTGACGTCGGGCGGCAGGACCTGGATGCCCATCTCGTGGCATTCGCCGATGTATTTGACGACCTGGGGCGTCGCTCCGCGCTCGGCTTCGGAGGTCAGCAGCGCGGCCAGGAAGTGGACGGGGTAGTGAGCCTTGAGATAGGCCGTCTGGTAGGCCAGCAAGGCGTAGGCGGCGCTGTGGGACTTGTTGAACCCGTATTCGGCGAACTCCTTGATCTGCTCGAAGAGCTTGTCGGCCTTGGCCTGGCTGATCCCTTTCTTGCGGGCCCCCTGGACGAACTTCTGCTTCTGGGCCCTCATCGTCTCTTTGTCCTTCTTGCCCATGGCTTTGCGCAGGATGTCGGCCCCGGCCAATGAGAAGCCGGCCAGGTCGGTGGCGATCCGCATGACCTGTTCCTGGTAGACGATGATGCCCCTCGTCTCCTTGAGGATGGGCTCGAGCTCCGGGAGCTCGAAGGCCACCCGCTCCGGGTGGTTGCGGCGATGGATGAATTCGTCGGTCATGCCGCTCTTGAGAGGCCCCGGCCGGTAAAGGGCGTTGAGGGCGATGAGGTCGCGGAACTCGTCGGGACGGAAGCGCCGCAGGAGATCTTTCATGCCCGGGCTCTCGAACTGGAAGACGCCGTCCGTGTTGCCCGCCTGGAAGACCTGGAATGTCTTGGCGTCGTCGAGAGGCAGGTCGTTGATGACCATCTCCCGTCCCGTCCCGTTGCGGATGAGCTTCAGGGCGTCGTCGATGACGGTCAGGTTCCGCAGGCCGAGGAGGTCCATCTTGAGGAGGCCCAAGGACTCGACTTCGCTCATGGCGAACTGGGTCGTGATCTCGCCCTTGACCGATTGGTAGAGCGGCAGGAACTCGACCAGCGGCTTGGGGGTGATGACGATGCCGGCGGCGTGGATCGACGGGTGGCGGACCTGGCCTTCGATCCTCTGGGCGATGGCCAGGAGCTGGGCGATCTTGGAGTTCCGGTCCCGCAGGGCCCGGAGCTCGGGGACGCTCTTCAGGCCCTCGGCGATGGTCGAATCGGGGCCCAGGGGTATCATTTTCGCGATGCGGTCGACCTCGGGCAGCGGCACCTCGAGGACCCGGCCGACGTCGCGGATGGCCCCGCGGGCGGCCATCGTCCCGAAGGTGATGATCTGGCAGACGTTCTCCTGTCCGTATTTGTCCGTCACGTATTCGATCATCTCGCTCCGGCGGCGGGCGCAGAAGTCCATGTCGATGTCCGGCAGGCTGATGCGCTCGGGGTTGAGGAAGCGCTCGAACAGGAGGTCGTACTCGATGGGGTCGATCTCGGTGATCTCGAGGACGTAGGCCAGCAGGCTCCCGGCCGCCGAGCCGCGGCCCGGCCCGACGGGGATGCCTTTTTCGCGGGCGGTCTTGAGGAGGTCCCAGACGATCAGGAAATAGCCTTCGAAGCCCATCTGCTTGATGAGCTTGATCTCCCTTTCGAGCCGGCGCTCATACTCTTCGACGGCATGGGCCTGGCCCTCGGAGGCCTCCCCGGCCGCCCGTTTGGCCATCCGGCCCCGGAAACCCGCCCAGGCGACCTCCTCGAAGTACTCGCTCAGGGTCTTTCCGGCGGGGGGGGTGAAGTTAGGCAGAAAATATGATTTGGTGGGAAAGTCGAAGCCGCAGCGGGAGGCGATGCGGCCCGTGTTCTGGATGGCCTCCGGTA
Organism: Candidatus Aminicenantota bacterium; assembly: GCA_046496285.1. GTDB lineage: Bacteria > Acidobacteriota > Aminicenantia > Aminicenantales > Saccharicenantaceae > RBG-16-66-30. The sequence goes on along the minus strand of JAWOHF010000297.1, from coordinate 1,698 downwards.
TCTCCCGGTAGAGCTCCGTCATCTCTCCGGCGGACTTGAAGTAGAACTGGTCCGAGCTGAATTTCATCCTCTCCGGATCGGAGATCTTGCGGTTGGTCTGGATGCAGACCAGGACGTCCTGGCTCTCGGCGTCCTCGCGGCGGGCGAAGTGGATGTCGTTCGTGGCGACCAGCGGCAGATCGAGCTTGCGGGCCACGGCGACGAGCTGCGGGAGGACGGCCTTCTGCTCCGGCATCCCGTGGTCCTGGAGCTCGATGTAATAATCCCCCGGGGCGAAAAGGGCCGCGTACTCCCGGGCGGCGTCCTCGGCTTTCTCCGGGAAGCCCCGGTTGAGCCAGACGGAGACCTCCCCTTTGAGACATCCCGACAGGCCGATCAGCCCTTCGGCGTGGGCGGCCAGAAGCTCCTTGTCGATCCGGGGCCGGTAATAGAACCCCTCGAGGTAGCCTTTCGTGAGCAGCCGGCAGAGGTTCCGGTAACCCGCCTCGTCCTTGACGAGAAGCGTCAGATGGAAGTGATGGACGTCTCTCCCGGGGGTGGGCTTCTTGTCGAACCGGCTGCCGGGAGCCACATAGACCTCGCAGCCGAGGATGGGCTTGATGCCCCGGGCCTTGGCCTCCTTGAAGAACGAAACGGCCCCGAAGATGTTGCCGTGGTCCGTCAGGGCCACGGCCGGCATGTCGTTCCTGAAGGCGGCATCCACGAGGTCGGGGATCTTCAGGCAGCCGTCGAGGATGGAATACTCGGAATGATTGTGGAGGTGAACGAATGTCGGTTCCATGTCGATCCGCAGGCCGGCCCGGCTATCGGCGGGGCCCAGCGCCGTCCTTTATTCCCACTCGATCGTCCCGGGCGGTTTGGTCGTGACGTCGTAGACGACGCGGTTGACTCCCTGGACTTCGTTGACGATGCGCGTCGAGATCCGGGACATGAGCTTCGGGGCCGCCGGGTACCAGTTGGCCGTCATCCCGTCCGTGCTCTGGACGAGCCGGACGACGACGACCCGGTGATAGGTCCTCTGGTCGCCCATGACGCCGACCGACCGGACGGGAAGCAGGACGGCGAAAGCCTGCCACAGCCTCCGGTAGATCCCGGCCCGGCGGACCTCCTGGAGGATGATGTCGTCGGCGGCCCTGAGGATCTCGAGGCTTTCCCGGTTGACCTCGCCGATGAGGCGGACGGCCAGCCCCGGACCCGGGAAGGGGTGCTGGTGGATGAAATCCTTGTCGACGCCGAGCTCGAGGGCCAGGGCCCGGACCTCGTCCTTGAAAAGCTCGCGCAGGGGCTCGACGAGCTTGAACCGCAGCCCCTTCGGCAGGCCGCCCACGTTGTGGTGGGACTTGATCACCGAGGACGGCCCCTTGACGGGATTGGATTCAATGACGTCGGGGTAGATCGTCCCCTGGGCCAGGAACTCCGCGCCTCCGATCCGGGTCGCCTCACGGTCGAAGAGGTGGATGAAGAGCCGGCCGATCGTCTTTCGTTTCCGTTCCGGGGACACGATGCCTTGGAGCTTCTCCAGGAACAGGTCCGAGGCGTCGATGCCGATGACCTTGAGGGCGAACTTGTGCCGGAAGGCCTCCATGAGGTCCGCATACTGGCCTTTCCGGAGCAATCCGTTGTCGATGAAGATGCAGACGAGCTTGTCCCGGACGGCTTTGTGGATGATGAGCGAAGTGACGAGCGAGTCGACGCCGC
>JAWOHF010000176.1:0-12741 GCA_046496285.1 Candidatus Aminicenantota bacterium | reverse complement strand
GACCGCGGCCGAGGCCCCGGTCTTGCGCCCGGCCCTTCCCGCGCGCTGCCAGGTGCTGGCGATCGTCCCCGGATAGCCGGCCAGGACGGCGACGTCGAGCGTGCCGATGTCGATGCCCAGCTCGAGGGCGTTGGTCGAGACGACGCCCAGGATCTCGCCGCTGCGGATGCCCTTCTCGATCTCCCTGCGCTTGAGGGGCAGATAACCGCCGCGGTAGCCGCGGATGAGCCCTTCCTTCTTGATGCCGGTTTCGATGTCGGCCTTGAGGTAGGTCAGCAGGACCTCGGTGATCAGCCGGCTCTGGGCGAAGACGATGGTCTGCAGGTCGCTCTTGAGGAAAATGCCGGCCACTCGGCGGGCCTCGTTGACGTAGGAGCGGCGGATGCCCAGGGTGGGATTGACGACCGGGGGATTGTAGAAGACGAAATATTTCTCGCCGCGCGGGGCGCCGTTGTCGTCGACCAGCTCGACGGGGGCCTCGATCATCTTCCCGGCCATCTCGGCCGGGTTGGCGATGGTCGCGGTGCACAGGATGAACTGTGGGTCCGATCCGTAGAAGCGGGCGATGCGCCGGAGGCGGCGGAGGACGTTGGCCAGGTGGCTGCCGAAGATGCCGCGGTAGCTGTGGAGCTCGTCGATGACCACGTACTTGAGGTTCTCGAAGAGCTTGATCCACTTCGTGTGGTGGGGGAGGATGCCGGCGTGGAGCATGTCGGGGTTGGTCAGGACGATGTGGCCGCGGGCCCGGATGGCCTTGCGGGCGTCCTGGGGGGTGTCGCCGTCGTAGGTGAAGACCCGGACCTCCTCGGGGAGGCGGGCGTTCGTGTCGTCGAGCTCGGCCCGCTGGTCGTTCGACAGGGCCTTGGTCGGGAAGAGGTAGAGGGCCCGGCTCGACGGGTCGCGGAGGATGGCGTCGAGGACGGGCAGGTTGTAGCAGAGGGTCTTGCCGGAGGCCGTGGGCGTCACGACGACGACGTTCTTCTTCTCTTGCAGGGCGTCCCAGCACAGGCGCTGGTGGGAATAGAGGTTCTGGAAGCCCTTCTGGCGGAGGGCGTCGAGGAGGGCCGGGTGGACGCCGTCGGGGTATTCCCGGTACTTGCCCTCCTGGGCCGGCAGGTGCTTGACGGCGGTGATGGAGTCGGTCTCGTAGCCGACGCGCTTGAGGAGCTCGATCGACCGCAGGAGCTTTTCGTCTTTGGTCATGGGTTCCAGCCCATCCTAGCCAAATCCCCCGTGCCGGTCAATAATTGGGGGACATGATACCTATTTCCCTTTTTGTCCCGATCTTTGCCTGCCCTCCGCTCCTCTCAAAACGAAGCGTTGATCTTCCCCTCGACATACTGATGAAGGATCGAGCCGATGAGGGTCTGGTAAGGAATGCCCAGCTCGAGGGCCCTGGCCTGAAGCCGCCTCAGGTCCTGCTCCGGAAGACGGATGCTGATGTGCCGATTCTTGGCGAGGGTCGCCCGCGCCGCCCGGACGAGCGTCTCTTTGGCCGCCTCCTCATTTGGGACCGGCGCCAGCTTGGCGTTCTCGATGGCGTCGCGGATGTCCCGTTCCTGCTCATCGAGCGGCTCGAAAAAGCGCTTGCCGCCGGCTTTAAGAATTGTTCTTTCCTCTCGATCTTCGGTACTCTTTCGTTGCCCGGCGGCTGGGGTAGATCGTTTTGAGGGTGATCTCGTCATCGGTTTCCTCGTAGGGGACGATAAAGACATAGCTCCCGATCAAAACGGCGAGAAGCTGCTGGCCCGGGTATTTCTCGGGCCTTGGGTGTTCTTTGATCCACAGCGGCCCGTGTTGAGAAAGGGCCTCGAGGACCATTTCAAACGATATTCCCCGCCGTTCCTTGAGGAGCCCATTCTTACTTTCGTCCCAGGTCACTAGCTTATTACAATATATATACATTGTCAACAGTTCCGGTGATTATCGTTCCGGCCCGAGCCGTGGTCCCTATGGAGTGACGCTAGTGCGCCGAGGGAATTCTCGCTTGAACGGCAATTCGCTAAATGGGAAACAGGTATCATGTCCCCCATTTGTGATAAAATAATTAGATTATGCTCGACGAGATACGTATCAAGAGGGCGGCCCAGCACAATTTGAAGGCCATCGACGTCTCTCTGCCCCGCAACAAGCTGATCGTCGTCACCGGGCCGTCCGGCTCCGGGAAGTCGTCCCTGGCCTTCGACACCCTGTTCGCCGAGGGCCAGCGCCGCTACATCGAGTGCCTGTCGGCCTACGCCCGGCAGTTCATCGACCAGATGGAGAAGCCCGAGGTCGAATCCGTCGAGGGCATCTCGCCGTCCATCTCCATCGACCAGAAGACCATTTCGTCCAACCCGCGCTCGACCGTGGGCACGATCACCGAGGTCCACGACCTCTTCCGGCTGCTCTTCGCCCGGGTCGGCACGCCCCACTGCCCGAGCTGCGGCCGGGAGGTCAGCTCGCAGACGCCCGAGGAGATCCTGGCTCGGCTCCGCGAGGGCTACGCGGACGTGAAGGTCCGGCTCTTGGCGCCCGTCGTCAAGGGCCGCAAGGGGGAGTACCAACGGCTGTTCGAGAGGTTCCGCAGGAAGGGCTTTCTCCGGGTCCGGGTGAACGGCGCTCTGCGCGACCTCGAGGACGACATCCCTCTCGAAAAGAACCGCAAGCACACCGTCGAGGTCCTGGTCGACACGGTCAAGGTCGGGCCGGACTCGGAGCGCCGGCTGGCGCAAGCCGTCGACAAGGCCCTCGAGCTCTCCTCGGGCGAGCTTCTGGTCGTCGACGAGAAGGGCCGCGAGCGGTTCTTTTCCCTGACCCTTATCTGTCCCGCGTGCGAAGTGAGCCTGCCGGAGCTCGAGCCCCGGAGCTTCTCCTTCAACAGTCCCTACGGGGCGTGCGCCAAGTGCCACGGCCTGGGCTACCGGACGGCGCTCGACGAATGGGGCGAAACCGCCCTGACCGACGACGTCTGCCCGGAGTGCCGGGGCGCGCGCCTGAAGAAAGAGAGCCTGTCCGTGCGCGTCGGCGGACGGAACATCCACGAGGTCGGCGAGCTTTCGATCCGCGACCTCCTTCGCGAGACCTCGGGGCTGGCCTTCCCTCCTTCGCAGCAGCTCATCGCCTCCCGGGTCACCAAGGAGATCGGGGCCCGCCTGGGGATCATGGAGGAGCTGGGCATGTCCTACCTCCAGCTCAACCGGACGGCCTCGTCCCTTTCCGGCGGCGAGGCCCAGCGGGTGCGCCTGGCGGCCCAGGTCGGCTCCCGCCTCCGCGGCGTCCTCTACGTCCTCGACGAGCCGACCATCGGGCTCCACCAGCGGGACAACGGGCGGCTCATCTCGCTTCTCCGCACGCTGCGCGACGAGGGCAACTCCATCGTCGTCGTCGAGCACGACGAGCAGACCATCCGGGCCGCCGACTATATCCTCGATCTGGGGCCGGGGGCCGGCGAGGCCGGCGGTTACAAGGTCGCCGAAGGACCCCTCCCGGTCGTCCTGGAGTCGCCGGTCTCCCTGACCGCCCAGTACCTCCGGGGCGAAAGATCGGTTCCCGTCCCCTCGGTCCGCCGGCGGCCCTCGGGCTGGCTGACGGTCCACAAGGCGCGCGAGCACAACTTGAAGGGCGTCGATGTCCGCGTCCCTCTGTCGGTCATGACGGCCGTGACCGGGGTCTCCGGTTCCGGCAAGAGCACTCTGGTCACCGACATCCTGTTCAAGGCCCTGACGAACAGGATCCACAAGGCCCGCCATCGGGTGGGCGCCCACGACCGGCTGACGGGCGCCGAAGGCCTGGATAAAGTCGTCGCCGTCGACCAGAAGCCCATCGGCCGCACCCCGCGGTCGAACCCGGCCACCTACACCGGGCTGTTCACGGCCCTCCGCGACCTGTTCGCCCACGCCCCCGAGGCCCGGGCCCGGGGTTACTCGGCCGGCCGGTTCAGCTTCAACGTGGCCGGGGGCCGCTGCGAGGAGTGCGAGGGGGCGGGCGTCAAGAAGATTGAGATGCATTTCCTCCCCGACGTGTTCGTCACCTGCGACCGCTGCGAGGGGAAGAGGTACAACAAGGAGACCCTGGCCGTCACCTACAAAGGAAAGAACATCGCCGATTTCCTGGCCATGACCGTCGACGACGCCGTTGGGCTCCTCAAGGCCCACCCCCAGGTCAAGAGGAAGCTGGCCGCGCTGCAGAAGGTCGGGCTCGGATACCTCCGCCTCGGCCAGCCCGCGCCGACGCTCTCCGGGGGAGAGGCCCAGCGCATCAAGCTGACCAAAGAGCTCGGCCGGAGGGCCACGGGGCAGACGCTCTACCTGCTGGACGAGCCGACGACCGGTCTCCACTTCGACGACGTCCGGAAGCTCCTCGAGGTCCTGTCGGAGCTGGCCGCCCTCGGCAACACGGTGGTCATCATCGAGCACAACCTTGAAGTCATCAAGTATTGCGACTATATTATCGATCTGGGGCCGGAGGGCGGCGAGGAAGGCGGCCGCGTGGTGGCCCAGGGGACGCCCGAGGCGGTGGCCGGCGTGACCCGATCCTACACGGGCCAATACTTGAAAAGGGCCCTCGGCGACGGACGGCCATCCGGGAAGGACGACTGAACGACCGTGGCATTCAAGCACATCGAGGGCAACCAGAGGACCAAGCGCATCCTGAAGCTGGCCCTCGAGCGGGGGCGCCTGCCGAACTCGCTGCTGTTCGCCGGGCCCGAAGGGGTCGGCAAGATGCGGACGGCCCTGACCCTGGCCAAGGCCCTCAACTGCCTGCGCCCGGCGGCGGACTCCTGCGACGAATGCGACTCCTGCCGGGCCATCGACGAGGGCCGCTTCCCCGACGTCATGGTCATCGACGTCAAGGACGAGAAGAAGGCCGTGGCCATCGAGCAGATCCGGCTTCTGCGGCAAATGGCCTACTTGAGGCCCATGTCCGGCAAGAGGCGGGTGTTCATCATCGACGACGCCGAGGACATGAGCACGCCGGCCGCCAACTCCCTGCTCAAGGTCCTCGAGGAGCCGCCGCCCCTGTCCCACATCATCCTTCTCACGGCCAGCCCGTTCCTCCTCCTGTCCACCATCCGGTCCCGGTGCCGGACCCTGTCCTTCACGGCCATGACCAACGAGGAGGTCGAGCGCGTCCTCCGCGACGACGGGCGCCGGGAGGACCAGGCCCGGATCCTGGCCCTGCTCGCCGGCGGGAACCTCCGGCGGGCCATGGAGCTCGATTGGGAGGAGGTCCAGGCCCGCAAGGAGGGATCCTGGCTCCTGTTCGAGGCCCTGCTTTCAAAAGACCGGTCGTCCCTCTTTCTGGACAGGTTCGGCTCCCTGCCGAAGGCCGCCCTCGAGGAGTTCGGGCAGACCCTGGAGCTTTTCTCCTCGTTCGCCCGGGACATCCTTCTGATCAAGCTCGGGGGCGACCCCCGGCTCCTCCTCAACCCGGATATGGAAGAGCGGCTCCGGGCGGCCTCGGCCCGATGTCCCGTGGCCCATCTCCTGGCCGCCCTGGCCGAATTCGACTTTGTGCTCGCGGAGCTGCCGAGGAACTTGAACAAGAACCTGCTGGCGGCCGCGCTTTTTTCCAATATCGGAGAATATCGAAATGTCTGACCTCATCTGTGTCCAGTCCGAAACGACCGGCCGGCTCGTCCGGGCCCGGTCGGGGGAAGAGCCCCTCGTCAAAGGGGACCGTTGCATCGTCGAGTCCGAGTTCGGGGGCGATCTGGCCGTCGTCCTCGACGGCCAGAGCGTTCTCTGCCGGAACCCCAAGGCGGCCCGGGCCGCCGTCCAGGTCCTGCGCAAGGCGACCGAAGAGGACGTCCGGAAGTTCGATTGGCTGAGGGAACGCGAAGGCAAGGCCTTCGAGCTCTGCCTCCGGAGGATCCAGGAGCGGAATCTCCCGATGAAGCTCGTCGCCGTCCGCTATTTCTTCAACGAGAAAAAGGGCATCTTCTACTACACCGCCGACGGGCGGATCGATTTCCGCCAGCTGGTCAAGGACCTGGCCAAGGACCTCCGCATGAGGATCGAGATGCGCCAGGTCGGCGTGCGTGACGAGGCCAAGATGATCGGCGGGCTGGGGGTCTGCGGCCGCTGTCTCTGCTGTTCGAGCTTCATGAAGACCTTCGAGCCGGTGACCATCCAAAAAGCCCGCAAGCAGCAGATCGTCATCAATCCGACCAAGATCTCCGGGCTCTGCGGCCGACTGATGTGCTGCCTGGCCTTCGAAGAGGAGACGCGGGGCCGGATGTTCCACCAGGACGACCGCCTGATCGAGGATTGACGGCTTCGATGAAGCGTAGGGGGGCGGCCCGGCTCAGCGCCGGCGCTTGAGGAACGAGAAAAGCGCCAGGAACCGCCGCCAGGGGGAGGCCGGGCGGGGCCCATCGAGCCCGTAGCCGAGCGAGGCGTCGAAAGCCCGTCCGTCCTTGAGCATCTTGACGACCTCGTAGGTCTCCATGGTCCGGGCGAAGCACGACTCGCAGTCGAAATAATGCTTCTCGAACTCGGCCTGCTCGTCGGCGTTCAGCTCGTTCTTCAGGTACCGGTCGATGAAGTCCTCGTAAGGGCACTTGCTCATGTTCTCGGCCGTCCCGGGGCTCACTCTTTTAGTCGCCTTTCCCGCCCGATTGGATGAAAATCACGGCCTGACCTTTTTGCGGATGAGCTTGATGGCGTAGTTGGCCCGTTCGCTGACCCGGCGCGGAGTGATGCTCAGCTGGCGGGCCACCTCGTCCCTCGAAAGCTCCTTGTAATAATAGAGGTAGAGGACGTCGCGGAACTTGGGCTTGAGCCCGGACACAACCTCGGCGATATCCCGGGACCGCTCCTGGCTTTCGACCTCGTCGTGGGGGTCGGGGAAGGGGAGGGGCTCCGGGGCGTGCCGGAGCACCCGCGTCTTCTGGCGGATGTAGTCGATGATCCGCCGGCTGGTGATCGTGTAGAGGAACGTCCCGACCGAGCAGTCCCCCCGGAACTCGCCGCTCTTGATCTTCTCGACGGCCTGGGTCAGGATCTCGTTGACGACATCCTCCCAGTCGGGGTTGGAGCCGCCGAGCGCCTTGCGGACGCGGAACGAGATGACGTTCCGGTACTGGAGGACGGCGTCTTCCGGGGCGGGCTTCCTGTTCGGCTTGGCCATGGCGCCCATTATAGTGAGGCGGCCCCGTGCTCCGCAAGGCGCCGCCGGCTCATGCCTCGTCCTTCCTGGCCCGCTCCCGCTCGCGGTCCTTGAAGAAGGCCTTGCGGTCGACGAGGATCTCGCGCGCCTTGCTGCCTTCCGAAGGTCCGATGATGCCCTCGTTCTCCATCTGGTCGATGATCCGGGCGGCCCGGGCGTAGCCCAGCTTCAGCCGCCGCTGGAGATGGGAGGCCGAGGCCTGCCCGCTCTGGATGACGGTCTCGACGGCCTTGTCGTACAGCTCGTCCTTTTCTCCGTCCATCTCGAGAAGATGATCGGCGTCTCCCTTGACGACGTGGAGGATGCGCGTGTCGTAGGTCGGGGTCCCCTGGGCCTTGACGTGCTTGACCAGTCGCCGGACCTCGGGGATGGAGATGAAGGAGCAGTGCAGGCGGACGAGCCGCGGATAGTTGGGCGGCAGGAAGAGCATGTCGCCCATGCCCAAGAGCTTGTCGGCGCCGCCGGTGTCGATGATGATCCGAGAGTCGACCTTGGACGGGACGCGGAAGGCGATGCGGCAGGAGAAGTTGTTCTTGATCGTCCCGGTGATGACGTCGATCGATGGCCGCTGGGTGGCCATGACCAGGTGGATGCCGACGGCCCGGGCCAGCTGGGCCAGCCGGCCGATGAAGAACTCGACCTCCTGGGCCCCGACCATCATCAGCTCGGCCAGCTCGTCGATGATGATGACGATGTAGGGGAGCGGCTGGAGGGCCTCCTTCTCCTCGTCGGTCAGCCGGCCCTTCCGCTCGGCGATCAGCTGCTTCATCTGGGTGTTGTACTGGTCGATGTTTCGGACCTTGACGCCCTGCAGCTTCTTGTAGCGCTCCTCCATCTTCTTGACGATGTCCATGAGCACGACGTGGGCCTTCTTGGGGTCGTTGATGACCGGGCACAGGAGGTGCGGGATGTCCTCGTAGAGGGTGAACTCGAGCCGCTTGGGGTCGATGAGGACGATCTTGACCTCCTCCGGGGTCGCCTTGTACATCAGGCTGGCGATGAGGGCGTTGAGGGCCACACTCTTGCCCGTCCCCGTCGACCCGGCGATCAGGAGATGGGGCATGACGGCCAGGTCGGTGATGGTCACGCCGCCGTGGACGTCCTTGCCCAGGGCGAAGGTCAGCTTCGAGGGCGAGCTTTGGAACTTCTCCGATTCGATGATGTCCCGGAGCTTGATCGTCTCCCGCTTGTTGTTGGGGATCTCGACGCCGAGCGAGGACTTGCCGGGGATGCGCTGGATGCGGACGGATTCGGTCTCCAGGGCCAGGGCCAGGTCCTCGGTCAGGTTGGCGACCTGGGCGACCTTGATGCCCGGCGCCGGGAAGTACTCGTAGGTCGTGATGACCGGGCCGGGGTGGTACTCGCGGACCTCGCCCTCGATGCCGAACTCCTTGAGCTTCTCCTCGATCCGGCGCTTCTTGTCGAAGAGCTCGTTCTTGTCGACCTTCTCGGCGGGCTTGCCGGGCTCGAGGAGGGTGAACGGCGGATAGTGATACTCGCCCTTCTTGCCGAGGTCGGGGAAGAGGAGAGGCTCGGGCGGCGGCGGGGCGGGTTTGGCCCGCGGCGGCGCTTCGGGCCTGAACGACCGGCGGGCCTCCTTCTCCTTTTTCAGGCGCTCCCTCTCGGCCCGCTTCTCGGCCTTGCGGTCGAGCGGGGAGGCTTCCTTTTTGGGTTCCGCGGCCGCGGGCGGCGCGTATTTCTGCCGGACCTTCTCCCGCATCTTCTCCCGGGCCTTGGCCTTGCTGTAATCCGTGACCTTGATGCGGACGACCTTGGCCGTGGAGTCGAGGGCCCCCTTCAGGAAACGGAGGGTCTCCGCGAGCGACCAGCGGGTCGAAAAGATGAGGAACAGGGCCAGGGCTGCCAGGAGGAAGAGGAACGAGCCGATGGTGTTCAGATAGCGCACGAGGAAATTCAGCAGGAGGCTGCCGATCATGCCGCCGGCCGGCATGACATCGCCCCGCAGGGGGAAAGTGTCGAAGACCAGGGCCAGGAACGGGCAGAAAAGGAGCAGGCCGAGCGTGATCGTGCCGAGCCTGCGGAGGAGGTGGGCCGAAGTGCCTCTCAGGACGGCCCGGACGGCCGCGTAGCCGAGGGCGAAGGGGAAAAGGAAGGCGGCCAGGCCCAGGAACCAGAGCAGGGCCTGGGAGAAATAGGCGCCCGCGCCCCCCGCGAAGTTGCGGACCTTGGAATCGGGCAGCGGCGTGTGGGCGAACGACGGGTCCTTGGGGTCGTGGCTGACGACGCTGAGGAGGGCGAAGAGGGCCACGGCGATGAGGACGACGCCGGCGATCTCGACGGCCAGGCCCGGCTTCCGGGCCTTGGCGTTCCGGCCATTTTTCCCGTTCCTGCCGTTGGCGGGTTTCTTCTTCCTCTTTTTCACGGCGCGATTATAGCACATTCCCTGGGGACATGTACCGAAGGTACGTGTCCCCGTCATGCGATCGCGCGCGGGCCCGAGATGGAGGCTCAAGATGGGGACACCTGCCTGAGGGACTTGTCCCCTTGTCGTCGGCGCCCCGCCGAGGACCTTCCCTTAACAGACCGCATCCCCGTCAAGCCCGAGCGACACGCCCCTGGTGTCTGTGTCTGACCGGAAAAAAATCTTCTTGACCCCGCCGTACGGCCTCGCTACGATACAGTCATCGAAAAGGAAGCGAGCGGGGACAGCCCCGTTCGGCTAGATTACATCGCCAGGGAGGAGCCATGAAAACGTCTCTTCGTTTTTCGCTCGGACTTGTCCTGGGGGCGGTCATCGTCATCGGGCCCATCCCGGCCGAAGGGCAGGTCGTAGCCCCCAAGGTCGATCGCCAGAAGCTCGCGGTCGTCGCGCTGCCGGACCTGGTCCTGGAGGGCCTGACGGTCAATCCCGAACCGGTGCCCTCGACCGACATGTACTTCCACTTGCGCTTCCGGGTCACGGTCAAGAACGTCGGACAGGCCCCTGTCGACAAACCCTTTTCTGTGGCCTTTCAGTATTACCACCCGACGCAATCCAGCTGGCAGGGGGAGAACGACAAGAACAACTGTTTCGCCGTGACCGAGACGTTGGCCCCCGGCGGGAGATGGGTGAAGGCAGGCTATCTGCGGGTCCTCAAGCCCATGCTGGCGGGCCAGAGCCTGCGGGTCAGGGCGCTCGCGGATTTCGCCTGCGACATGGAGTTCCCGCCCAAGAACGGACTGATCGCGGAGAGGGACGAGACCAACAACGCCAGCAACGAGGTCGTCATCCCCGGCGCCGGCCTTTACCAGGCCAACCTCAGGGGCCTCAGCCCGTCCATGGCCTTGAGAGGCGTCGACAAGGTCACCCTGTCCGGTGTCGCTTTCGGGGCCCAGCCGGGGGATCATACCGTCGTCATCCGGGAGGGCGACAACAGGGTGGCCTTAGCCGCTCAAAGCTGGAGTGAGGGGGTCATCACGTTCGTCGTTCCCGCTTCCGTGAAGAGCGGAAGCTATGTGATCTACATCGGCGACAAGACCGGCCTGCAGCCCGTCTCGAACCTGCTCAGCCTCAAGGTCCTCCAAACGGTGGAGATCCCCTGGGACCTGATCGTGGAGGGCTGGAAGGTCTTCGGAAAGGACGTTTCCATCAGGCTGCACAATTGGTCCGGCGGGCCTGAGCCGAGGAACGCCTCGTGGTTGGCCATGCCCCAGAAAGGCAGGATCGACCTGGAGAAAGTCGAGCTCTCCGTGGCCACCGGGCATTACCGGTTCCTGGTCAACGAATTCCGCAGCGCTTCTGTTCTCCTCAGTAAGGAGGGCTGCGGCGCGAACCAGTTGCGCCTCGAGATCCCCTTCGAGAGCGAAGGCCGGGAGTTGATCGGTTACTTCAAGGCGCTCGGGCCCGCGGGCGAGTGGCGGAGGACCGGTGCGCCGGACGTCCAGGTCAACAACGCCAAAGTCAGCGCCCTGCTGACGTTCGTCCCTAAGGACAACACTCTGGATTATACGGCGGCGGCCACGTTCGAAGCCGACATCCGCTCGAGCAACCCGGTTTGGAACGCCATTCTGAACGCCTTCGTGAGCGATTGGGACCGGAGGGTCCGGAGACAGGTCGTCGAGGCGGTCAACACAGAGTTCAATAGCGCCGGCACCAAGGAGCGGCTCATCAATGAGCTGACCGGGAAGATCCAGGGAACCTTGTTCGGCTCTTCAGGCCGGACCATCGCCCGCTTCCGGTTCCTGAGCACGGCGATCGAGATCGCCTATTACTGACGTCGGACACCGGCCTCCCGGGGAGATCGCGCCCTAGCCGCCCCGAGGCCGAAGGGCCGAGAAGAGGGCGAAGAGCTTCGCGGGGGCCAGCTCTTCGGCGCGGGCCTTGCGGGCCAGGCCGAGAGCTTCATAAGCCGCCGTGAGCGCGGCCGGGGTCGCGCGGCGGGCCAGGTTGTTCCAGAGGAGCTTGCGGCGCTCGGCGAAGGCCGCCCGAAGAAAGGCGCGGAAGGGCTCATCGGCGGCGCCGGGAAGGAGGGGGGCCGGTCGGCGACGCAGCACGAGCAGCGCGGACTGCACCTTGGGCGGGGGCGAGAAGGAGCCGGGGGCGACCGTAAAAGCGATACGGGCTTCGAAAGTGTTCTGCAGGAGGATGCCGAGGGGAGCGTAGCTTTTCGTCCCCGGGCCGGCCGTGACCCGCTCGGCGACCTCCTTTTGAAGAAGGAAGGTGCAGTCCGAAAGAACCGCCTGTTCGTCGAGGACCTTGAACAGGAGCGGGGAGGAAATGGCATAGGGGACGTTCCCGGCCAGCCGGAGGGCGGGGACCCCGGCCCGGGCCAGGATCCCGCGGAGGTCGGCCGTCAGCGCGTCACCGTGGACCAGCTCGACATTCTTCGGAAGGGTCTCCCGGAGACCGGGGATGAGACGGTCGTCCTTCTCCAGGGCGACGACCTTCCCGGCTTTCTCGGCCAAAGCGGCGGTCAGGACGCCGCGGCCGGCGCCGACCTCGACGATGACGTCCCCGGACCGGGGGCCGATGGCTTCGACGATCTTGCGCAGCACGCCCTCGTTGGCCAGGAAATGCTGGCCGAGAGCGTGGCGCCGGGACTTTTTCACGGACATGGAACACATCATAGCGCCTTTCGCCCTCCCCATAAAGTTTCTTCGCTTGTTTCCGGGGATCTTCCGTTGTGAGCATCGCGGATAGATATCCCCCTTAGCCCCCCAAACCCCCGGGAACCTGTCCCGCCATTTGACGGGCTCGAGGCCCCCCGGTATAATTTGGGGCGAGATCGCGTGAAAGGTTAAGGATAGATGCGACTGAAGAAGATCCGGCTTTTCCTGCTGGGGGCGGCGGCCGTTCTGGCGGCCTTCCTGGCCCTCAAAAAGAGCCCGAAATAGCCTGGAAAAGGGCCCGGCGATTGACAAAAGGGGCCGATTGCCCTACAATCAGCGGGCACCTGGTTATCCCCGCAAAGCAAGGAAAACGCCCATGACGAGCCTGTGGACCCGCTGCAACAGCTGTCAGCGGATCCTCTACAAACAGGACATCCTCGATAATCTGGCGGTCTGCCCGGCCTGCAGCTTCCACTTCCGGGTCTCGGCCGAAGAGCGCCTCCAGATGCTCTTCGACGAGGGCGCCTACGAGGTCCTCGA
>JAWOHF010000162.1:0-2716 GCA_046496285.1 Candidatus Aminicenantota bacterium | reverse complement strand
GTCTGCTGGGAGGTCAGGCCCATCCCGGCCAAGGCCAGGGCCAGGATCAGGACGGGGATCGCGCGGCGGCGGATATTCATGGGGATTCCTCCTTGGTAATCAGGTGCGGCGGTATTCTACCGTCCCGGACGGCGACAAGTCAAAGCGAACGCGGGGGGACCCGGCGTCCCGGCGATTGGAGAAGGGCGTTTTTTTGGCTCATCTCCCATTTCCGGGGAACAGATGGCCATGAGGGGACGATAGACGTCCCCCTGAAGACCCCCATAGCGGAGGGGGACCCGCCGGCCACCGGCGGGGGAACCGTCGGGACTGGTTCCCGGGGGCGTGGGGGGCAAGGGGGGATGTCTATCGGCGAACCTCATGGCCTATAGCCCCCGGAAACGGGAGAAGAACCTATTTCTTGAGGAGGTCGGCGATGACGACCCGCACCTGCTCGATCTCGAACCCGTAGCGGCGGCGAAGGCGGCCCAAGGACTCGTCGAGAGGGACATCCGCGGGCAAGCCGAGCTTGGCGACGATGTCCCGGGCAGGCACACCCGTGGCCCGCTCGACGTCGCGGAGGGTCATCTGGCCGGTGATCACGGCCGCGGCCGTGTCGTGCTCGGAATGCCCGGCGACCGTCTTCCGCGGCTCGGCGGTGACCGGCTCAGCCCCGGGTGCGGCTTCGGGCGCGGCCCCGGACGCGACCCCGGCAGGGTCGTCGGGGACCGGCAGCGGGGCCTTTGCCGCCGATCCGAGGGCCGCTTCCTGACGCCAGCGGAGCCCGACTCCCGCCCCGTACTCGGCATAGGCGGGGTCGTTCTTCGGTGTCGCCAGCCAGAACAGGAAGGGCACGAGGGACGCGGCCAGCAGGGTCAGGCCGAGGGCGGCCTTCCAGGCTTTCCCGAAGATCATGCAGGCTTTGCCCTTGACCCAGCTCCAGCTGAGGACGAGGTGGACGACGAGCAGGGCCGTGAAGGCGATCGACAGGAAAAGATGGATGTTGCCCCACTGATGGCGGTGGATGCCCAGGAAGAATTTCGACGCGCTCTTTGCGGCCGACCCCTCGGGGATGACGAAGCCCATCATCAGGCCGATGCCCGCGGCCCCCAGGACGCAGAGGAACATCAGGGTGTCGACAAGGTATTTCAGACCCGTCCGGCTGAGCTTCATGAGGCCCCTCCTATCGCTTTGTTTTCAGGCCTTGCCAAGGGCCTGTTCGAGGTCATCCCGGATGTCCTCCCAGGCTTCGCAGCCGACCGAGAGCCGGATGAGGTCGTCGGTGATGCCGGCCGCCTCCTGATGCTCCCTCGAGACGCCGGCGTGGGTCATGCTGGCCGGGTGCTGGATGAGGCTCTCGATGCCTCCAAGGGACACCGCCAGAGTGCAGAGCTCGACGGCATTGATCATCTTCCGGCCGGCCTCGAATCCGCCATGAAGGCCGAAGCAGAGCATCGAGCCGAATCCCTTCATCTGCTCCGCGGCCAGCGCGCGCTGGGGATGGCTCTCGAGGCCGGGGTAATTCACCCAGCGGACCTTAGGGTGGGCGGCCAGCCAGGGAGCCAGCTTGGCCGCGCTCTCCTGGCTCCGCTCGACCCTCAAGGCCAGGGTCCGGACGCCCCGCAGGACGAGCCACGCCTGGTGAGGATCCATCGTGCCGCCCATGAGGATGAGGACCTTGCGCAGCCTCTTATGGAGGGCCTCGTCCTTGGCGATAAGGACCCCGCCGACGACGTCGCTGTGCCCGTTGATGAACTTTGTCAGGCTGTGCATGACGATGTCCGCGCCCAGGGCCAGCGGGTTCTGGAGGAGGGGGCTGGAGAAGGTGTTGTCGACGGCCAGCACGATGCCCCGTTCGCGGGCCAGCCGGGCGCAGGCCTTAATGTCGGTGACCGCCAGCGTGGGGTTGGCGGGCGTCTCGACGAACAGCAGCCGCGTTTCCGGCCTCAGGCACCTCTCGATGTTCGGGATATCCGAGGTGTCGACGAAATCCGAGCGGACCCCGAACCGCGAGAACTCGTTCTCGAGCACGGTCCGCGACGGGCCGTAGATGGAGGCCGTGCCGACGACATGGGCGTCCTTGTCGAGCAGGGCCGTGTAGATCGTCGTCACCGCGGCCATGCCCGAAGCCGTGGCCGAGGCGTCGAAGCCGCCCTCGAGCTCGGCCAGGCACTGCTCGAGGGCCCGGATGGTCGGGTTGCCGATGCGGGTGTAGATGAAACCCTTCTCGCGGCCGGCGAACCGGGCCGCCCCCTGTTCGGCGCTGTCGAAGGCGAAGGTCGAGGATTGATAGATAGGGACCGAGACCCCGCCGTACACGGGGTCGGGCTCCGGGCCGGCGTGGATGACTTGGGTCTGCGGACGGTGGGGCTTATCGGACTTCATGGGGCGATCTCCTTATTCGGGGCTTCCGGCGCCGCTCCCTGCCGCGGCCGGAGTTTCAGGCCCTCCATGGTCTCGTAGAGGACCGGGACCATGATGAGCCTGAGGAAGATGGCGAAGAAGAACCCGCCGATGTAGCCCACGGCGAGCGGACGGTGGAGCTCCGAGCCGGTCGTCGCGATCAGGGCCATCGGCAGCAGCCCGACGCTCATGACCATGTCGGTCATGAAGATCGGCCGAAACTTCATCAGGGCCCCCTCGACGACGGCCTCCCGGAGCCCGCGGCCCCGGCGCCTCAGGTCGTTGATCTTGGCCACCAGGATGATATCATTTTGGGCGCAGATCCCGAAGAGGG
>JAWOHF010000106.1:0-3153 GCA_046496285.1 Candidatus Aminicenantota bacterium | reverse complement strand
CCGGTTTTCGTCAAGCCCCCGACGAACATGTCGTGGGGCGACCTGCCGGAGCGGCTCGGCATCGCCCTGAAGGGAGCGCGCATCGGGGAGGTCGAAGGACTTGAAAAATTGTTAGCGGCCATCCTCGGAGACGGGAAGACGGCGATCGTCCAGGAATCAGTAGAGGGGCCGGACTACGGCCATGCATCGGTCCATAGCTACAGGCATCCGAAAACGGGGCAGGTCCTTGGCGCTTGCACGGTACGACGGGCCCGCGTCTACCCTGCCGGCGCAGGCCTTGGCAGCTTCATTCTGAGCGAGGACCTTCCGGAGCTCGTCGAGCCCTCCTTGAAGGCGCTCGAGACCTTCGGCATTACGGGCACATCGTCTGTGCAGTGGAAACGGGACGAGAGGCGGGGCTGGCGGATCCTCGAGATCGGGCCGCGCGTGGCGCTGTCCATGGGCATCGGCGATGTCGCCGGCGTGAACATCCCCTGGATCGCTTACCGGTCCCTGCTCGGCCGCGAGCTCGATCCGCCGCGTCAACGTTACGGAAAGGCCTGGCTGGACCTGGCGCACGATCGCATTTCGCTGAGAACATATCTGCGGACCCGCGAATGGACGCTGCCGAAGTGGCTGTGGTCGCTTCGTTCCGTACGAGCCGGGGCTTTCTTCTCTTTCAAAGACCCCAGGCCCGGGCTCTGTCAATTGTGGAAGCGGGCCGCCAATCGATTCAATTGGGGTCGGACCTCAGGATATTGAGTTTTATCAAATACTTGCGCCCTTTCGGTCGCGTCCCATCAGCTTGAAGACGATAGAATTTCTTCATTTTTGACCTCAAAAAGAATTATTGCATCCGTTCGATGATCCGGCCGGTGGTCCTGTCCTTGAGGATGACCTTTGTGCGGCCGTCGGGGAGCTGCTCGGTCTTGATGACGGCAAAACCCCGTTTTTGGGCTTTTTTAATAGGTTTCCCAGGAGCGCTATTGACTGGGAATTCTCGGGACACGATACGAATTCCAGAGATTTCGTTCATGTCCCGGGATTCCCTCCCCGGCCACCCCTCGATCTTCACCGCCTCCCAGCGCCCCGACTTCATCGACTTGTAGCAGGTGTCCATGATGGCGTTGACCACATACCCGTCGTAGAACGTCTCCATCGGCTCGCGCCCCGCTTCCCACGCGTCGAGCATGTCCTGGAACATGTGGGCGTAGCCGAGCTCGTGGACCTCGTCGCCGACCGGAAAAAGCCACCCCGTCTGCCCCTCGGCCTTCTCGGCGACGTACCCGCCCCTGCCCCCGCCCTCGGCCGTGAACATCTCGAAACCGGTGCGCAGGAAATGGTCGAGCCGCACGGTGCCCTCGGTGCCGCTCACCTCATCTCTCAGGTCCATCCCGCCCCGGAAGGTCCAGCTGACCTCGAACTGGCCGACGGCCCCTCCTTCGTACTCGACGAGCCCGATGGCCTGATCCTCGGCCTCGATCGGGTGAACCTGGGTCGCCCCCCAGCAAAAGGCTCGTACGGGTCGCACCTCCTTGCCGATGAAGCTCCGGCCGATCTCAATGCAGTGGCAGCCCATGTCGACGACCGCCCCGCCGCCCGACCGCGCCGGGTCCCAGAACCAGGCGCTGTGCGGCCCGGGATGGGCCTCGCGCGACCGCGTCCAGAGGATGCGCCCGAGCGCCCCCTTCTTCGCCCATGCCAGGGCCTTGAGGGTCTTCGGCGTGTAGACGAGGTCCTCGAGATATCCGGCGAAGACGCCCGCCTTCTCGACCACCCGGAGCATCTCCCGCGCTTCGGCGGCCGTCCGCCCCAACGGCTTGGTGCAGAGGACCGCTTTTCCGGCCCGGGCCGCCAGCCGCACAGCCTCGAGGTGAACGTCGTTGGGCAAGCCCACGACCACGATCTCCGATTCCGGATCGCGCACGGCCTCTCTCATGTCCGCGCTCCACCTCGGGATGCCCCGCTCCGCGGCGAACGACTTGGCCCTCTCCGCCGACCGCGAATAGGCGTTGACCACCCGGTCGCGGCTCCTCATCCCGTGGAGCGTCTGGGTGTAGAACGCACCGATGAGGCCTGTGCCGAGCATCGTGATCTTAGCCATCGTTTCCCTCCTCGCCGGGCCGCGCGCGCACGACACTGATCGACGCCGACTCGACATCGCGCCTCGCCGTCTCGACGAACCCGTGCTCGCCCAAAAACGCCTTCAGCCCGCCCCTCCGCAGGAAATTTCGTCCGTTCCGATAGTGATCGCCGCCGGCCATCCGCTCGATGATATGGACCATGAACGCCCCCCGCCGCGACCTCCGGCTCCAGGGGCTCTCGAAATCGACGGCGATGAGCCGCCCGCCCGGAGCCAGCACTCGCCGCGCCTCGGCCATCATCGCCCCGCGCGTCTCGCCGCTCTTGTCGTGGAGTCCGAACGAAACGCTGACCGCCCTGAAGGCCCCAGCCTTGAACGGCAGGGCGGCCGCGTCCCCGCACACGAACGGCACCTCGGGCGCCCAGGCCGCCGCGTAGCGAACGAAATCCAGACTCAGGTCGAGGCCGACGGCGAGTCTGCCCGCTCGGCCCGTATCGGGGATGCCTGCCTCACGATCGGGGACACGTACCGATGGTACATGTCCCCGCTTGAACCCCCGCTTGACCCCTCTCAACTGGCTCCCCGTCCCGCAGCACACATCGAGCCACGGCCAGAGCCCTCCCCCCTCGACCGCCGCCGCGACCCGTCTCCGCAATCCCCGCATCGCCGCCGCGAAGGCCAGGTCGTAGAGCAGACCGGGGAGAAAGAACCGGCCCTTCGGTCGCGTCACTTTCCTAACCATCCTTCGCCCATTTTAGGTGATAACGCCCCCGGAATCCAAGGACATTTGAACGTCGCGCTTCTCCTGTGCTATACTATCATTATGGGTGATGATCTCGGGCCCGGCGCCCGCTTGCGGGGGGGTAAGATGAAACTGACGGCACTTATCGTATTATTGACGCTCGCGGCCCCGTCCGTCGCTCCCGCCCTGCTTCCCGCCGCGCCCAGGGCCCAACTCACAGCCGCCGAGCTCGCCGAGCGCGCCCGTTGGGAATCCTTCCTCAAAGAGGCCCGCCTCGTCAGCCGCGAGCAGTTCGGCGACGATCTGGGCGTCACCAATCCCTGGAGGGTCCGCCTCGAAAAGGACGGCG
>JAWOHF010000056.1:0-17578 GCA_046496285.1 Candidatus Aminicenantota bacterium | reverse complement strand
GTCGGGCCGTACATGACCGAGGCGTCGAGCTCGACGATGCCATCCTCGTTCGGCAGACCGCCGTAACCCACGGACATGTCGTCCGGATCGTCCTCGACGATGTTCACCCCGGCGATGACGGCGTCGAGCGGATCGCCGCCCGCTCTCAGCACGGACATGGCCTTGTCGGTCGCCCGGAGACCGTTGCCGCTGGCGACCGCCCGGAAGGGCGTGCCAGCGGCCGGGACCGGGAAGACCGGGCCGCCCGTCGCGGCGGCGACCGCTCCGAGCGCGGCGCCGCACTTGAGGAAATCACGCCTCGAATATCTGTTCATGGCCGCTTGTCTCCTTTCGTTGGGATGGGCAGGTCCTTAAGTTCATCGAAGAGAGCCGACCAAGCAACGGAAATGAACTTGGGTCGCGGGCCGCCGTTTGCCTGCGTCCGGGGGGCCCCCTCGAGGTCCTCGAGGAGCTGAACGAGGACAGAGTGGTCCCCCTCGGAGACCTCGAACTTGATCGTTTTCCCCCGGAAGACATCGGCCGCCCGACCGTCGATGAGCAGCTGGTATTTCCCCTTTTTCAATAAGCGGAGCCTGACCGTCCGGCTTTTCAAGGTCTTGATGTCGAAGGAGACTCCCGACTCGTTGTAAAGGAAGCGCCTGAAGACGGCTCCCCCGTTGGCCGTGACGATCCCCTCCCCTTCCTCCCGAAGCGTCGTTTCGGACCGGGAGACCTCGACTTCGTAGTGGCGGCCCTGGATCATGGCCCGCGACAGCCGCCCCTTGGCCTCGGGGCTGAGAAGTCCGAAACGGAACCCCTCGTGGGGCGTGAAGTCGAGATATTCCTCGAGCGCGGGCAGGGCGGCCAGGGGTCCCCCGCTTTGATAGCGGCGTCCGCCGGCCTCGCCGGTCAAGGAATCGAAGTTCTCGGGGCAAAGGCCGAAGCTGGTCCAGCTGCGGAGGAACATCTCGGCGCTCTTTCGGGCCAGCTCGGAAGCGACGGCGTCGAACTCGTTGGCCTTCAAACCCTGATAGACCAGGTAGTTCATCGGGGGTGCGATGGCCCCCCTCCACATCTGCTGCTTATCGGACTTGAAGGCCGCGTCGTCCCGAGAAATGGACGGGAGAACGTGGTCGCCCCAGAATTTATTCGGATCGAGGAGGTGCTTGAGCATCCGTTGGGCCCGCGGTTCGTCGGGGATCCTGGCCAGCAGCGGGAGGAAACCGGAAGCGGCCTTGTGGACGGACGACCGCCCGTCCCAGTAACGGTCGTAGTAGAACCCCTCGCGTTCGTTCCACAACCGGGCGTTCATGAGCGTCCTGGTCCTCTCATACTGCCCGCCATAGCGCTCGACGTCCAACGGCCGGCCGAGAATGGAGGCGATCTCGGCCAGGCACCACGCATCGAGGGCATAGAGCGAGTTGAGGTCGACGCAGTTCATCATCAGGGTCCCGGCCTCCTCGCTGAAGGGGGCGTCGTCCCAGTTGGGCAGATCGTCCTGTCCGGATTCCCAGGCCGCTCTCATCCGCCCGGGGGCGTTCTTTTCCCAAGCGGGGACGTTTTGGCCGATGAGCTCGGCGTCCGAGCCCCATTCGAGAAGCCCGTCGCCGTTGCCGTCCCTGCGGGCGGTCCCGTTCGGCTTGCGGGCCGTCCAAAAGTCGTGCCATCTCTGGAGGTAAGGATAGGCGTACTTGAGGAAGTCCATATCCCCCAGCCTTTGGAAGAGCTTCAGGACGACGTAGGAGCCCAAAGGGGGCTGGGAGCGGTCGGCGGCCCCTCCGATGCGGCCGCGCCAGCTCGGGATGTTGCCGTTCGGATACTGGGTCTCGAGAACGGCCCGGACGGCGTCGACGGCCAGTTTCTGGCTTTCTACGGCCAAACCCAGGGCCGCGTGAAACGCGTCCCCCCGGAGGACCGCCCAGTGTTCGGGTCCTCCGTCCGGCCTGGGGAAGGCCCAGCTCCGTCCGGCCGGGGTGTACAAGCGATGGTTACCGGCCTGATAGAGGACCGTCCAGTGGAGATTGTTGGTAACCGCCTCCGGCACGCCTCCGAAGAGGCCCCGGATCTTGACCCGTTTCTGCTCGTAGGTCCGGGCCTCTTCGTCGACGAAGACGTCGATGGTCCTGGCATTTTTATAGCGGGCGAGCCGGACGTCGAGGTCCTTCGGATCCTCCGCGACGGCGGCGGCAAAGGAGATCGACCTGTCCGAGGCCGTGTCGAACGACAGGCCCAGCCCGCCCGGCCCGGCGGCCGCCGGCTCCCCCGGGCGGTGCATCCAGATCTGGTAATACTGCGGCCGGCCGCCACCGTCGCTCCGGCCGCGAACCTGACCGTCGGGGAGAAGCGTGTACTCCCCCTTCATGTCCCAGGGCAGGTAATGGACCAAGGCCACCCGGACATCCTCGGGACATCGGATGCGGCCGATGACGGTCGTCTCGTCCCGGCGGGACCATTCGAACGTCAAGACCTGGCTCCTGGGCGGGGGCTTCAGGAAAACAGGGGTGTTCTTGCCCAGCTTGAAAGGCAGGCCGAGGTCGAACCGGATCCGGGCGTACTGACCGTCGGGGGAGTGTGGGCCGACTTCGGAGACGAGATAATAGAAGTCGGCCGCTTCGGCGGACTCCCCGTTCCGTTCGACCCGGAGGGCGAACGCGAAGGCCGCGTCCTTCACGGGTGACAAGACGAGACCGGGCCAGGCGGGGCCGTTCAGGGCGCCGATGAACGTGTCTTTCCAGGGGTAGAAGATCTCGGAAGCCGAATCGCCCGCGACGGCGAGCGCTAAGGCGAGCGCCAAAAGCAGTTTTTTCATCTTCGCCATCCGAAGGTTCCGGGCGGGAGCGCCGCTCGCGTCTACTTTAGTGGATACGGGCGGCCAAATCAAGGACGGCCCGAAGGCCCGCGCGCCGACCGCCCTTTGGACCCGATCGAGGGCTTTAGCCGCCCGCCTTCCCGGGCTTGACGACGTGGGTCTGGTGAGCCCCTTTGAACGCGCGAACGAGGAATCCACTTTCCCCGTCGAGCCAGACTTCTTTCAGGACGTACTCCGTGACGTACTCGGTGTAGGACGGCTCGAAGTTACCGACCATAGCGAAAACGAGGCGCGGCCCTTGAACCGGCTGATCCGCGGCGGACAGCTTTTCGATGAAGGGCACGGCGGTCTCCTGGCCCGTCGATTCCCGGCGGAAGACGAGCTGACCCTCGCCCTTCTGTTCGACCTGATACTCGTCCGGAGCGAAGCTCTTGCCGGCCGCCTGGAACTTGAAGGACATCTTGAAAAGGTCCTGGGCCGCCGGGCCGGAGCCCACGACGACGATGGCCAGGAGACAAGCCCCGGCCGCGATGGCGAGAATTCGTTTCATGGCATCTCCCTCTTTCAGCGGTCTGCCGCCGCGTCAGTCCGCCCCTTCCAGGGCGGGGACCCCGGCCGAAGCGCCGCGGGCCGGAACGTCGTTCTTCACGGCGTCCTCCATGGCCTCCACGAACGTGTCGATCTCCTCGAGCGTCGTGTAGACGTTGGGCGACACCCGGAGCGCCTGATAATCGAAAACCTGATTGGGCGGGGCCCCTCCGACCAGCGGGACAGCGATGATCCGATACTTGTTCCGCAGGAAATTGGCGAGGTCTCGGACGTCGATGCCCTCGATGTTGACAGCGGCGACGCCCCATGTCTCGGCCGGTTCGCCGAGCTGCGAAAGGACCTTGACACGAGGGTGCGCCTTGAGAGCACCGGCCCAGCGCAGTGTCAGGTATCGCATCCGGGCCGCCTTGTTCTCGGCCCCGATGGCCTGGTGGAAAGCCAGGGCCTCGCCGAGAGCCGCCCGGATGGCCCACGGATGGGTCCCGATGGACTCGAACTTGCGGACGTCGTGGTCCTGCTGTTCGGGGGCGGCCTGCAGGGGCCAGAATCGCGGGATCATGTCCCTGCGGACGTAGAGGCAGCCGTTTCCGATCGGCGCGAGAAGCCACTTGTGGAGGCTGACGCCGTAGGCGTCGCACTCGAGATCGCGCAGCTTGAACGGGAAATGGCCCAGCGCGTGGGCGCCGTCCACGATGGTGACGATGCCCTTCGATCGGGCCAGCCGGCAGATGCGCTGAACGGGGAACAGCTGGGCCGTCAGGTTCGTGATGTGACAGAAATGGAAGACCTTGGTCCGCGGGGTGATGGCCTTCTCGAACAGCTCGTAGAGATGGTCCTGTGTCGCCGGCACCGGGAACTGGAGGCGGGTGATCTTGATGTCCTCGCGGCGCATGCGCTGGTCCCAGGTCGTCAGCATGCGGGGGTAGTCCTGCTCGGTCGTGATGACCTCGTCGCCGGGATCGAGGTCGATGCCGTTCTGGACGATCTGAAGGGCTTCGCTGGCTCCGCGCGTGAGCGCCAGCTCCTCGGGGTCGCAGCCGAACTCGTTGGCCATCCGGCGCCGGATGGTCTGGATGTTCCCGGCGACCATGGCCTGGTAATGGACGGGCAGCATGTTGATCATGTCCATGTAGCGGAAGACGGATTCGAGCACGACCCGGGGGCAGGGCGCCGTAAAGCCGTTGTTGAGGTTGATCAGCGAGCGGTCCAGCTTGAAGCCCAGCTGGACCTCCCTCCAGTAGAATTCGTCCCGGGCGACCTCTTCGGGAGTGCGCCCGGCGACCGACCGGGAGGCGGCTTCGACCCGCTCGAGGCCGGCCGCGTTCCAGGTGAAGGCGACGCCGCCCGCGGCCCCGACCGTGCGCAGGAATTCCCGACGGCTCCACGTTTCGGATCTCATGAAAAACCTCCCGGATGCCGGATTCTCTTTCGATCGTACGCCGGCATTGTAATTCAGGACTCGAAGGGGCGTCAAGAACGAATGCAGCGGGCTCCCCCGCCGGATGCAATTGTCCCCGAACTATGGTAAATTAAATCTTCCGCATCCGCGTTGGAGGGCATCATGGATTTTCGTCTCTATTTCCGCTCCCGCCAGGGCGAGATGGTCCATCTCCTGAAGCAGCTCACGGCGCTGGAGTCGCCGACCGGCGACAAGAGGGCGGTCGACGCCTGTGCGGCCTTCGCGGCCCGGGAGCTGAAAAGAGCGGGATGCCGGGTGACGGCCCTGCCCCAGAAGGATATCGGGGATCTGATCGTGGCCGAATACTTCCCCGGCCGTCTGAAGGACGCCGACGACGAGATCCTGGTCCTGACCCACATCGACACCGTCTGGCCCGTGGGCAAGATCGCCAAGATGCCTTTCTACATTACCGGGGACAAGCTCTTCGGCCCCGGGGTCCTGGACATGAAATCCGGGCTGGTCATGGTCCTCTTCGCCCTGGCGACCGTGCGCAGCCTGAACCTCAAGCCGCAGAAGCGGATCACGGTCTTCATCAACACGGCCGAAGAAACGGGCCACGCCGCCTCCCATGAGGCCATCCGCAAGCTGGCCCGGAAGGCCTCGCTCGTCCTCTGCCTCGAACCGGCCATGCCCGGCGGCGCTCTCAAGCTCGAAAGGAAGGGACGGCTCGTCGTCCGGATGGACGTCCGCGGCCGGGCCGCCCACGGGGGCAGCCCCCAGAAGGGCGTCAGCGCCATCGACGAGCTCGTCTCCCAGCTGCAGCGTGTCAAGAAGCTGAGGGCCGGGGAGACGACGGTCAACATCGGTCTGGTGGGAGGCGGGGAGAAAGCCAATATCGTCCCCCAGGCGGCCTGGGCCGTCCTCGACATCCGTTTCTGGAGATCGGCGGACCGGGACAGGGTCCTGCGGTTCTTGAAGGAGGCCAAGCCCGGTTTGCGGGGCGCTCAGCTCAAAGTTTCGGTTGAGAGCACAACCCCGCCGATGGAGAAGACCAAGGCCTCCACCCGCCTTTTCGAGCAGGCCTCGGGGATCGCCCGGACCTTGGGGATGTCGCTCAAAGGAGGGAAAACGGGGGGGGGCTCCGACGCGTCCGTCGCGGCCGGGCTCGGCATTCCGACCCTCGACGGCCTGGGCCCGGACGGCGACGGTCTCCACGCCGATCACGAGCATCTCCTGCTCTCCTCGTTCGTCGAAAGGACGGCCCTGTTGACACGGTTGCTCACGGAGCTGTGAAATTGACTCGCCACCGCGGTTTTGTTAGGCTAAATCCTGTCATTTCGAGGGAGGCATCATGATCAAAAAATATTACCTTCTGTCGCCCGGCCCGACCCCGGTCCCGGAGAACGTCCTGGCCGCGGCCGCCGAGCCCATCATCCACCACCGGACCCCGGAATTCTCCAAGATCTTCATGGAGACGACCGAGGCCCTCAAATACGTTTTCGGGACCAAGGAGGATGTCTACATCCTGACTTCGTCGGGCTCCGGGGCCATGGAAGCCGCCGTCGTCAACCTCCTCAGCCCCGGGGACAAGGTCCTGACCATCAACGCCGGCAAGTTCGGCGAGCGCTGGGGGAACATCTGCAAGGCCTACGGCATCGCCCACAAGGAGATCGTCGTCGAATGGGGCCGGGATTTCACCAAAGAACAGCTCGAAGCCGAGCTCAAAGCCGAGCCGGGGACCAAGGCCGTCCTCTGCCAGCTGTCGGAGACCTCGACCGGGGCCATCTTCGACATCCGGGGCTTCGGCGAGGTCGTCTCGCGGACCGACGCCATCCTGGTCGTCGACGGCATCTCGGGAACGGGAGCGACCCCCTGCCCGATGGACGAGTGGAAGGTCGACGTCCTGCTCTCGGGCTCCCAGAAATCCTTCATGATCCCGCCGGGACTGGCCTACATCGCGGTCGGGCCCAAAGCCTGGAAGCTCGTCGAGACGGCCAAGTGCCCCAAGTTCTATTTCGACCTGAAGAAGGCCCGCAAGAACCTGGCCGACAAGACGACGCCGTGGACCCCGGCCGTATCCTTGGTCATCCAGCAGAAAAAGGCCCTGGACATCATCCAGGGCATGGGCCTGGAGAAGCTCTTCGATCATCATCGGATCCTCGGTGACGCCACCCGGGCCGGGGCCAAGGCCCTCGGCCTGGAGCTCCTGTCCCAGAGGCCGGGGAACATCCTGACCGCGGTCAGGACGCCGGCCGGGATCGAAGGCGGCAAGATCGTCAAGACCATGCAGGGCAAGTACATGGCCTACATCGCCGGTGCCCAGGACCCTTATAAGGGGAAATTCTTCCGGATCGCCCACCTCGGCTACATGGGCGGTTTCGACATCATCACGGCCCTGTCCGCTCTGGAAATGACCCTTGCGGACCTCGGATACAAGTTCGAGGCCGGCCACGGCGTCAGGGCCGCTCAGGCCATCCTCAAGGAGAACTGGCAATGACAAAGATCCTGGTCGCTGATTCCATGGAAAAGGAGGCCCTCGACCTTCTGGGGGCTGTTCCCGGTTTCGAGGTCACGGTCAAGACCGGCATGAAGGAAGACGAGCTCGTCCGGACCGTCCCCGGGTATCACGCCGTCGTGGTCCGCGGCGCCACCAAGCTCACCCGCCCGGTCATCGAGGCCGGGAAGGACCTGAAGATCCTGGTCCGGGCCGGCATCGGCCTGGACAACATCGACAGCCCCGCCGCCAAGGAGAAGGGGATCATCGTGGCCAACACTCCGGCGGCCACGTCCATCACCGTCGCCGAGCACACCTTCGGCCTGATGCTGGGCGCGGTCCGCAAGCACGGCCAGGCCGTCGTATCGATGAAGCAGCACAAGTGGGAGAAGAAAGCGCTCGAGGGCACGGAGCTCTACGAGAAAACCCTGGGCATCATCGGCTGCGGCCGGATCGGGATCGAGGTCGCCAAGCGGGCCCTGGCCTTCGGCATGAAGGTCCTGATCTACGATGTCATCCCCATCCAGAGCGACCTCGACGTCAAACAGGTCCCGCTCGACGAGGTCTTAGCCAACGCCGACATCATCACCCTCCACGTCCCCAAGCAGCCCAAGCCCATCCTCGGTGAAGCCGAATTCGCCAAGATGAAGGACGGGATCATCATCGTCAACGTCGCCCGCGGCGGCGTCGTCGACGAGAAGGCCCTGCTGGCCGGCCTGAACTCGGGCCAGGTCCGCGCGGCGGCTCTGGACGTTTTCGACAAGGAGCCCCCGGAGGATTTCGCGCTGATCGACCACCCCAACGTGACGCCTATCCCCCACCTCGGCGCCCAGGCCGCCGAGGGCCAGAAAAGGGCCGGGCTGGAGGTCGTCCGCATCCTCAAAGAAAAGCTGGCGTAAGCGACCGCTGCATCGGGGCGTTACCTTCGCGCTGCGGGAGGGGTCTCGGGGTATGGTCTCCTTCCGCGCGGTGATTCTTTTCGCCTTCGACCCCTGTTCTGCCCCTAAGACGAAGATGCGGGCTAAACTCGAGCGGTCTTTGGCTGCGGTCCGTTGTTCTGCTAGAATAGTACAATGATCTATCTTGACCACAACGCCACGACCCCCGTCGACCCGGCCGTCGCCGACAAGATGGCCTGGTTCCTCCGCGAGCACTTCGGCAATCCCTCCTCCATCTACCCCATCGGCCGCAAGGTCAAGGAGCTGATGACCGAGGCCAGGGAGCAGGTCGCGGCGGCCCTGGGCGTCGACCGGGGCGAGATCTTCTTCACGGGGTCGGGGACGGAATCCGACAACTTCGCCATCTTCGGGACGCTCGACTCCCATCCCGACAAGAACGAATTCATCACGTCGTCCATCGAGCACCCGGCCGTGCTCGAGGCCGCCAAAGCGCTCGAGAAGAGAAGCGTCAAGGTCACCTACCTTCCCGTCGATCCTAACGGGACCGTGGAACTGTCCGCTCTTCGCGACGCCCTGACCCCGAGAACGGCCCTCGTTTCGGTGATGCACGCCAACAACGAGATCGGGACCATCCAGCCGATCGAGGATATCGTCCGCATCTGCCGCGAGAGAGACGTGCCCGTGCACACGGACGCGGTCCAGACCTTCGGCAAGCTGGACCTGGACGCCCGCAAGCTCGGGGTCGATCTGCTGACGGTCTCCGCGCACAAGATCTACGGCCCCAAGGGGATCGGGGCCCTCTACATCCGCAAGGGGACGGGCATCTGTCCTTTTCTCCGGGGGGGCCGCCAGGAAAGGGGCCTGCGGGCCGGGACCGAGAACACGGCCGGCATCGTCGGCTTCGGCGAGGCCGTCCGCGTCCTTCAGGAAAAGGGGAAAAAGGAACGGGCCCGGGTCGAAAAGCTGGCCGAAGCCCTCAAAAAGGGCATCGAAGAGAAGATCCCGCGGGTCAAGTTCAACGGACATCCCGAGCGGCGGGTCAAGAGCACGATCAATTTCGCATTTCCCGGCCTCGAGGCCGAAGCCATCCTGCTGGCCCTGGCCACCAAAGAGATCTACGTGTCGACGGGTTCGGCCTGCAGTGAGGAGTCCGAAGAGGTTTCGCACGTCCTCACGGCCATCGGTCTGAGGCCGGAGATCGCCCGGTCCTGCATCCGGATGTCCCTGGGCCGCGATAACACGGAAGAGGACGTCCAGACCGTTCTCCGGGAGCTGCCGGCCATCGTCGAGAAGCTCCGGAGGATCACGGCCTTCTACCCCCAGGACTGAGTCAGCGGCCCGGCGTACCCGCCCGGAGCTGACGCAGCAGCTCCCGGCGGACGGCCATGAAGAAATCCAAACAGGGTTCCCGGCGGATGTCCGGATAGGTCCAGTCCAGGACCTTGACGCCCGCTCTCGTGAACAGCAGCTCGAGATGGGCATAGATCCCCTTGCGGAGCGGGATGCGATGGGAGAAGTCCTTGGCCGTGGCCATGACCAGGGCCGAGGCCGTGAGATAGCCGGGGTCGATATTCACGGCCCTGCCCCGGCCCTCTTCGGGACACCCGATCTCGTCCTCGAGAGCGTTGGTGAGGAGCTTGATCTCCGCCAGGTCCTGGGGGTCGACGAGTTCGGCGAAGCTCATAAACCGGCGTTTCAGGCCCCCGCCCATCTCGGCGTCATAATAGCCGGTCAGGTCGAACGCGAACGGCGGGCTCTCGTTATCGATCTTCCCGAAGCGATCGGCCAGCCGTGTCCGGGCCTGCTCGTAACGGCGCGGATCCCCGTGGATGACCCCGCAGACGAGCTTGACGGGAACGAAAGGCTTAGGCCGGGCCATGGTACTCTCGAGCGGGCAGTATATCCCAGTCCGGCTTCAGGGGCCAAGCCCCTCCCGCGGGCGGCCGGTTTGCACATCGTTCCCGATTTCCCTATAATTGGCCCATCATGAACTGGGTCTATATCGAAGACATCGGGGATTTCAACGGCCAAGACGTCGAGGTCCGCGGCTGGGTCCACAACAAGCGGTCTTCCGGCAAGGTCCGGTTCCTCGTCCTGCGTGACGGTACGGGTCTCCTCCAGGCCACGGCTTTCAGCGCGGACAAGGACTCCCCTCTTTTCCGAAAATTCGACGAGCTGACGCACGAATCCTCGGTCGTGGTCCGGGGCCGTGTCCGCGAGGACAAGAGGGCCCCGGGAGGATTCGAGCTGTCCATCGAGAGCATCGAGACGATCCAGATCGCCCGCGACTACCCGATCACCCCCAAAGAGCACAGCACCCCGTTCCTTATGGAGCACCGTCACCTCTGGCTCCGGTCCTCGAAGCCGCACGCCGTGCTCCGCATCCGGGCCGAGGTCGTCAAGTCCGTCCGGGACTTCTTCGACGGCCGGGGCTTCCGGCTCATGGACACGCCCATCCTGACGCCCAGCGCCTGCGAAGGGACGACGACCCTCTTCGAGACCGAGTATTTCGACCAGAAGGCCTATCTCACGCAGAGCGGGCAGCTCTACAACGAGGCCACGGCCATGGCCTTCGGCAAGGTCTACTGTTTCGGCCCGACCTTCCGGGCCGAGAGATCCAAAACACGCCGGCATCTCATCGAGTTCTGGATGGTCGAACCCGAAGTCGCCTTCGCCGAGCTGAGCGACGTCATCGGCCTCGGGGAAGACCTCGTCCTCTTCGTCCTCGAGCGCGTTCTCTCCAAGCGGAAGCTCGAGCTGGAAATACTGGAACGCGACCTCCGCCCGCTCGAGAGGATCGCCAAACCCTTTCCCCGGCTGACCTACGACCAGGCCGTGCCCATGCTCCGCGAAAAGGGGTCGAAGATCGAGTGGGGCAACGATTTCGGAGCCCCGGAAGAGACCCTGATCTCCGAGATCTACCCGACCCCGGTCTGCGTCACGCACTTCCCGACGGCCATCAAGGCGTTCTACATGCAGCCCGCCCCGGACAATCCCGATGTCGTCCTGGGCGTGGACTTCCTGGCCTCGGAGGGATACGGTGAGATCATCGGCGGCGGGCAGCGCATCCATGATCCGGACCTCCTCGAGCGGCGCATCCGGGAGCACGGTCTTCCCCGGGAGGCCTACGAGTGGTATCTCGATCTCAGGAAATACGGGTCCGTCCCCCACTCCGGCTTCGGGATGGGCATCGAGCGCGTCGTGTCCTGGATCTGCGGGATCAAGCACATCCGGGAGACCATCCCCTTCCCGCGGCTTCTCTACCGCATCTACCCCTGATCCCATGGCCGCCAACAACGGGGGCCGCGCCGCCAGGATGAAGAAGATCGCTCTCATCAGCTTGGGCTGCGCCAAGAACCTCGTGGACAGCGAGGTCATGCTCGGCGTCCTCAAGAAGGCCGGTTTCGGGTTCGCGTCCCGGCCCGAGGACGCCGACGTCGTCGTGGTCAACACCTGTGGCTTCATCCGCCCGGCGCGCGAGGAGGCCGAACGGACGCTGCGACGGGTCGCCCGGCTCAAGCGGAAAGATCCCCGGAAAAGGATCGTGGCGGCAGGCTGTTACGTGGAGAGGGACCGGCCCTCGCTCGAGGAACGGTTCCCCGAGGTCGACGCGTGGACGGGCGTCAGGGCGTTCGACAGCATCGACCGGATCGTCGGCGGGAAGACCGTCCCCGAGCCCGCCCGGACGTTCCTCTATTCGGAGGCCTCGCCGCGGCTGGTTTCGACGCCCGGGGCCTGGGCCTACGTCAAGGTTTCGGAGGGCTGTTCGCGCCGGTGCGGGTTCTGTTCCATCCCGTTGATCAAGGGCCCCTATGTCTCGAGGAGTATGGCCTCGGTGACCCGCGAGGTCGAACGGCTGGCCTCGCTGGGGGTCAAGGAGATCGATCTCATCTCCCACGACACGACGGCCTTCGGGCGGGATCGGGGCCTTCGGCACGGGCTGTCCAAGCTGCTGGAGCGCTTGGTTCGCATCGACGGCATCGAGTGGCTCAGGTTCCTCTACGGCTACCCCGAAGGCCTCTCGGACCCCCTGCTGGAGATCATGGCCGAGCGCAAGGTCTGCCGCTACCTCGATCTCCCCTTTCAGCACGCCGACCCGGCCATCCTCAAAGCCATGAAAAGAGGACTGGCCGGAGAGCGCGCTCTCCGGCTGTTGGACAGGGTCCGGAAGCGCCTTCCCGATGTGGCCGTCCGGACATCCTTGATCGTCGGCTTTCCCGGCGAAGACCGGAGGGCCTTCGCGTCCCTCCTCCGGTTCGTCCGCGAAGCCCGCTTCGATCACCTGGGCGTGTTCTGTTATTCGCCCGAAAAGGGCACGGAGGCTTTCCGCCTGCCCGATACGGTCCCTTGGCCGGAAAAAGAGGCCCGGCGCCGGGAGCTCCTGGAGGCTCAGGCCCCGATCTCTCTGGCCGCCAACCGGTCCCATGTCGGCAGGGTCCTCGAGGTCCTGGTCGAAGGCGCCGGCGGTCCGCACGGGTCGAAGCTCATCGGGAGGACGCGTTTCCAGGCCCCTGAGGTCGATGGCCTCGTTCGGGTCTCCGTTCCCCGCGGGCGGGGCCCGTGCGTCACTCCCCTGATCAGGGCCGAGATCCTCTCGGCCGGCGTCTATGACCTGAGGGGCAGGATGGTGTCATGAAAGTCGCGGCCAGGGTCTTGGCCACGTTCTTCGGCCTCGGCTTTTTCCCCGTCGCTCCGGGGACGGCGGCCAGCGCGGCGGCCGTCCTCGCCTATCGCTTCGTTCTCCATGGATGGCCGTGGTATTCGTTCGGGCTCCTCGTCGCCGGTCTTTTTCTCGTCGGGGCCGTGGCCGCTTCCCGTTACGCTTCCGAGCTCGGGCGGCCCGACCCGGGCCGCATCGTCGTGGACGAGGTCTGCGGCCAGCTCCTGGCCCTGGCCCTGCTCCCCCCCGAATGGCTTCCCCTGCTCGCCTCATTTGCAGCCTTCCGGGTTTTTGATATCATCAAGCCCGGGCCGATCCGCAGGCTGGAGAAGCTTCCCTCC
The DNA here is from genome assembly GCA_046496285.1 of Candidatus Aminicenantota bacterium. Taxonomy (GTDB): domain Bacteria; phylum Acidobacteriota; class Aminicenantia; order Aminicenantales; family Saccharicenantaceae; genus RBG-16-66-30. Next base: position 4,448 of record JAWOHF010000056.1, on the reverse strand, counting down.
GGCTGGGGGATCATGGCCGACGACGCCGCCGCGGGACTGGCTGCGGCCGTCGCCGTCCGCCTCATCCTGGAGTTGGCCCGAAGAGCCGCATAGAAGACCATGAAGATCGAGATCCTGGCGGTCGGGACCGAGCTCCTGACCCCTTTCTTTCAAGACACCAATTCCCTGTTCCTGACGGCCGGGCTCAACGGCCTCGGACTGCCCGTTTCATTCAAGACCCTGGTCGGGGACGACGAGGAGGACCTCCTGCGGGCCGTCCGCACGGCCATGGCCCGCTCGCGGCTCATTCTGATCATGGGCGGGCTCGGGCCGACCGAGGACGACAGGACCCGCGAGACGGTGGCCCGGGCCCTCGGCCGGAAGCTCGTTTTTCACAAGGAGCTGCTGGTCGGGATCCGCGGCCGTTTCCGGCGGAGGGGCCTGGCCATGCCGCCGTCGAACCTCAAGCAATGCCGCGTGATCGAGGGGGCTGAGATCTTGGAGAACCCTCACGGCACGGCGCCGGGACTCTGGCTCGAGACCTCCCGGCACAGGTTCGCCCTGCTGCCCGGCCCTCCCCGCGAGCTCCGGCCCATGTTCGAAGACCACGTTCTGCCCCGGCTGGCCGCCTTGGGCCGGGGGCTCTCCGTGCGCCGGGTCCTGAGGCTGACCGGCCTCGGGGAGTCCGGGATGGAAACCCGCATCAAGGGCATCTACGGGCAAGTTCCCGGGAGCGTGTCGATCACGACCTTGGCCGTTCCGGGCGACCTCTCCATCCACCTGACCTATCAGGGTCCGGGCCCGGGGCCGGCGGCCGAAGCCCTGCTTGAAACCCTCGAAAATAAACTGCGTCGAAGGCTCTCTCCCTGGATCTATTCCTCCGCGGGGTGGAGCCTCGAGGAGGTCGTCGGCCGGCTTCTCGAGGAACAGGGGAAGACACTGTCCTGCGCGGAATCCTGCACGGGCGGCCTTCTCGGTCATCGGCTGACCGAGGTCCCGGGCAGCTCGTCCTACTTCCTCGAATCGGCGGTCGTCTACAGCAACCGGGCCAAGGTCCGCCGCCTGGGCGTGCCCGCCACCTTGCTCGACCGCCACGGCGCGGTCAGCGCCGCCGTGGCCCGGCAGATGGCGGTCGGGGTTCGGAAGGCATGCCGGGCCGACTACGGATTGTCTATCACGGGGATCGCCGGGCCCGAGGGAGGCACACCCCGAAAACCGGTCGGTCTGGTCTACATCGCCCTGGCCCGGGATGGAGGCGTCGTCGTCCACCGGAAGTGTTTTTTCGGCGGGAGAAGCCAGGTCAAATTCCAGTCCACCCAGGCGGCTTTGGACATCTTGAGAAAAGCGCTTCTCGCTAAAACGGCTCAAGGCACATATAATAAGGTCCGGGCACGCCTGTGAGAACGTTCATCGCCATCGACCTCGAACCGCCGCTCAAAGAGGCTCTGGCGCGTCTCGTCGAGTCTTTGAAAAGGACCAAGGCCGACGTCCGTTGGGTGTCCATGTCGGGAATGCACCTGACCCTCAAGTTCCTCGGCGAGACGGGCTCGGAAGGGGTTTCTTCGGTCCAGGAGGTGTTGGCGAAAGTGGTCGCCCGGCACCGGGCCTTCTCTCTGGTCTTGGCGGGAACGGGGAGCTTTCCTCAGGGGCCGGCCCCGCGCGTCCTGTGGGCCGGCGTCGAACGGCAGCCGGCCCTTCTCTCCCTGCAGGAGGACATCGACCGGGAGCTCGGATCGAACGGTTTTCCGCGCGAGGAGCGGGCCTTCCATCCCCACTTGACCCTGGGCCGGGTCAGGGGCCCGGCAGGCATCCGGGAGGCTTCGGCGGAGCTCGATAAGCACGCGGGTTCCGTTCTCGGTGAAATGGAAGTGCGGAAGGTGAGCTTCATCGAAAGCCTCCTCGGTCCCGGAGGCGCCCGGTACCGGGTGATCTCGGAGCATCCGCTCTCATGAAAGTCCTGCTCGCCCTGGCCTCCTACCTGATCGGCTCCATCCCCACGGGGTATATCTTCGTCCGGCTTGCCGAGCGGAAGGACATCCGCCAGTTCGGGAGCCGGAGCACGGGGGCCACCAACGTCCTCCGGGTCCGGGGGCTGAAGTCGGCCATCCCCGTGGCCGCCATCGACGTCCTCAAGGGGTTCCTGCCTGCCTTCCTGGCCTTAACATTCCTCGGGGACCCGGTGTTCGCCTCGGCCTGCGCGTTCTTTTCCGTGCTCGGCCATTGTTTTCCGTTCTCGATCGGCTTCCGAGGGGGTAAAGGCGTCGCCACCTCCCTGGGGGCCTATGCGGCCATCGCCTGGCGCCCCTGGCTGGCCGCCCTTTTCGTTTTCGGCCTGACGGCAGGGGTCAGCCGTTTCGTCTCTCTCGGCTCCATCCTCGGTTCGATCGCCTACCCGTTCTTCGTCCTCGCTTTTGGCGGACCGAAGGGCGTATTCTATTTCAGCCTGGCCATCTCGGCCTTGATCGTCCTCAAGCACGCGGGAAACATCGGTCGCCTGCTCAGGGGCGAGGAACGAAAACTCGGGGAGAGAGCATCATGAACTCTGCGGTCATCGGCGGCGGGAGCTGGGGATCGGCTTTCGCCAGATATCTGGGGACGATCGGCCTCCGGACCCGGCTCTGGATAAGGGAGGAAGACGTCCTCGAGGAAGCCCTGAGAAGCCGGGAGAACAAGACCTTCCTCCCCGGTTTCCCTTTTCCGCAGAACGTCGATTTTTCGACCGACCTGCTCGAAACGGCCGCCTTCGGCCGGCTCGTTTTCGTGGCCGTGCCTTCGCAGTTCTGCCGGGTCGTCTACAGGAAGCTGGTCCCGGCCCTCCGGAAGGATCAGATCATCGTCAGCCTGACCAAGGGGTTCGACCAGAAGACCCTCGGGCGCATGAGCCAGGTTATGGAGGAGATCTTCTATCCCCATGTCCGGCCCCGCCTGGCCGTGCTTTCCGGGCCGAGCTTCGCCCGCGAGGTCGCCCGTGAACAGCCCACGGCCTTGGTCGTCGCTTCGCGGGACATGAGGGCGGCCAGGACCGTCCAAGGGCTCATTTCCAGCCTGACCCTGCGGGCCTACACCTGCCGCGACGTCACGGGTGTCGAAGTGGCCGGAGCCCTCAAGAATGTCGTCGCCATCGCTGCCGGCATCAGCGACACCCTGGAATTCGGGCTGAACTCGCGGGCCGCCCTCATCACCCGGGGGCTCGTGGAGATCACCCGTCTTGGCGTCTCGCTCGGCGGCCGCAAGGAGACGTTCTCCGGCCTGGCCGGCATCGGGGACCTCGTCCTGACCTGCACGGGAGAGCTGAGCCGGAACCACCGGGTCGGCGAACAGCTGGCCCGCGGCCGAAAGATCGACGAGATCCTGTCCGGCATGAAGATGGTCGCCGAGGGCGTCCACACGACCCGGTCGGCCAGGCGTCTGGCCCGGACCCGGGGGGTCGAGATGCCCATCTCCGAACAGATCTACCAGGTCCTCTACCGCGGGAAGGCCCCGAGAGAAGCGGTGGCGGACCTGATGTCGCGAAAGCTGAAGAATGAGTGAGAGGAGAAGATCAATGCGAGCCACGAATGTCCTGTGCCTCTGTCTGAGCCTGAATCTCGCCTTCTGCGCCTCGGCCGAGGTCAAGCAGAGGAAAGCGCAGGAGAAGGATCCGAAGTATCAATACAACGTCGGATTGTTCTACCTCAATCAGAACAACATCGACGAGGGCATCAAGTATTTCCAGAAGACGATCGTCCTGAGCTCCCGGTATCACCTGGCCTGGAACGCCCTCGGGCTGGCCTACTCGATGAAGGGCAAATTCGATGAGTCCGTCAAGGCCTTTGAGAAATGCCTGGAGATCAATCCGCTGTTCACCGAGGCCCGCAACAATCTCGGGACCGTCTACCAGGAAATGAACGCCCTCGACAAGGCCGAGGCCGAATTCCAGAAAGCCCTTCTGGACCAGAACTACGCCAACCGGGAGCTCCCCTACTTCAACCTGGCCCGGCTCTATGTCCTCCAAGGCCGTCTGGAAGAGGCCCTGCAGAGCGCCCAGATGGCCGTCCAGATCCAGCCCCGGCTGGCCATGGCCCACAATCTGAGAGGATTCGTCCTCGAAAAACTCGGCAACATCGAGGGGGCCATCTCCGCCTACGAGTTGGCCGTGCGGGTCGTGCCCGATGATGTCCTCTTCAACTACAACCTGGCCGTCGCCTATTTCAATAACCAGGAATACGAAAAGGCCAAGGAGATATTCCTGAAGATCTCCCCGAAGGTCATTGACATGGAGATGAAGGACAACATCAGCCGCTATCTCAAGATCATCGGCCAGAGAGGCCCGGGGGTCGGCTGAGAAGGGAGGCCGGCGTCAGGTCCCTTCTTTCCAATCCGCCAGGTATTTTTTCTGGGCGGGGGTCAACCGGTCGATCGAAGCCCCCATGGAGGCCAGCTTCAGGGAGGCGATCTCCTCGTCGATCTTGCAAGGCACGGGGTAGACG
>JAWOHF010000050.1:0-4800 GCA_046496285.1 Candidatus Aminicenantota bacterium | reverse complement strand
TGGAGCCCGTTCATCCCCGGCGACGCCGACGACTCCAGCCTCCCGGTCGGGAGCCTCGAATACGCGTTCCATAATCCGACGAGCGCTCCCCTCGAGGCGGTCTTCTCCTTCAACACCAAGAACTTCATGGCCGCGGGTTCCAAGCGCGACGGCATCGGGCCCATCAAGGGCGGCTTCGTCCTCTACGATCAAAAGACGGACGAGAAACCGGCCGACGCCGGGGCCCTGGCCGTCTTCGTCGACGACCCAGGTGTCGTCGTCGACCACGGCTGGTTCCGGGGCGGCTGGTGGGACGCGCTGACCTTGGCCTGGAGGAACATCCAGGAGGCCCGGCCGGTCGACAATCCGCCGCTCGAAGGGCCCAGCACCGGGGCGTCGCTTTTCGTGCCCATGACGATCGAGCCGGGCGCCACCAAGACCGTCCGGGTCATGGTCGCTTGGCATGTCCCGGTCACAGATCTCCGCTACGGACGCGAGCCCGCCGGAGCCCCGCAGTCCGCCCGCGACGCATCATCCCCGCTCCCCACCCACGTCCCCTGGTACGCCGGGAAGTTCAAGGACGTCCACGAGGTCGCCGGCTACTGGCGCTCCCATTACGAGGCCCTGCGCGAAAAGTCCGCGGCTTTCCGGGACGCGTTCTACGACACGACCCTTCCGCCCGAGGTCGTCGAGGCCGTGTCCGCCAACCTGACCATCCTCAAATCCCCGACGGTGCTCCGGCAGACCGACGGCCGCCTGTGGTGCTTCGAGGGCTGCTCGGACGACCGGGGCTGCTGCCACGGCTCCTGCACCCACGTCTGGAACTACGCCCAGGCCCTGCCTCACCTTTTCCCGGACCTCGAACGGAGCCTCCGGCAGACGGAGTTCCACGAGAGCCAGGACGAACGCGGCCATCAGACCTTCCGCTCGGCCCTGCCCATCCGGCCGGTGGCCCACGATTTCCACGCCGCCGCCGACGGCCAGCTCGGGGGCATCATGAAAGTCCACCGCGAATGGCGCGTCTCGGGCGACACGGCCTGGCTGAAGGACATCTGGCCCAAGGTCAAGCTCAGCCTGGACTACTGCATCACGACGTGGGACCCGCGGGGCCGCGGCGTTCTCGAGGAGCCCCACCACAACACCTACGACATCGAGTACTGGGGCCCGGACGGCCACTGCAGCAGCTTCTATCTCGGGGCCCTGAAAGCGGCTATGGAGATGGGACAAGCGCTCGGCGAGGACGTCTCCCGCTACGGCGGCCTGCTTGCCAGGGGCGCCCGTTTTCTCGAGAACGACCTCTGGAACGGCGAGTACTTTTTCCAGAAGATCCAGACCGAGGGGCTGGACGCCGTGTTCGAGCCTCTCGACTATTCGGCCAACGGTCCGGGCTACAAGGACGCCGTCGAGCTCCTCAACCGGGAAGGGCCCAAGTACCAGTACGGGACAGGCTGCCTCGCCGACGGGGTCCTCGGCGCCTGGATGGCCGATGCCTGCGGCCTGGGCGGCATCCTCGATAGCGACAAGGTCCGCAGCCACCTCCTCGCCGTCCACAAGCACAACCTCAAGCGCGACCTGAGCGCCTTCGCTAACCCGCAGCGGCCGGCCTTCGCGGCGGGCCAGGACGGCGGACTTCTCCTCTGCACCTGGCCGCGGGGTGGCGACCTGGCCCTGCCGTTCGTCTACAGCAACGAGGTCTGGACGGGCATCGAATACCAGGTGGCCTCCCACCTGATGCTGATGGGCCGGGTCGACGAGGGCCTGGAGATCGTCCGGGTCTGCCGCGACCGCTACGACGGGGCCGTCCGCAATCCCTTCAACGAGTACGAGTGCGGCCACTGGTACGCCCGGGCCCTCAGCAGCTACGGCCTCCTCCAGGGAATGACGGGCGTGCGCTACGACGCCGTCGAGAAGGCTCTTTACATCGACTCCCGCGCCGGTGACGATTTCCGGGCCTTCCTGGCCACGGCCTCGGGATTCGGGACGGTCGGGCTGAAGAAAGGGAAGCCGTTCGTCGATATGAAGTCCGGCTCCCTCGACGTCGAGGACGTCTACGTGTCCGGCGTGAAAAAGGAGCTCTGAATCAGGGAGAGGTGAAACATCCGGCGCGCCGCGGCGTAGTACAGGGCGTAGGAGAAACCACCGAAGGAGTTTCACATGATCAAGAAAGCTACGTGGCTCGTCGCCGCCCTGATCGTTCTCGCCCTGTCCATGGCCCTCCCGGTCTGGCCAGGGACGGTCCCCGCCTCGGTCGTCCCCGAGGGGGCCCGTTGGATCGCGCATCTGGACATGGAAAAGTTCGTGGCCACCGAACTCTACGCCCAACTCGAAAAGGACGGCCGGCTCAAGCTCAAGGGCCGGGACCTCGACCGCTGGTTCAAGATCGACCTGGCCCGGGACATCACGGGCGTGACCGTGTTCGGGCTCGGGCCCGGCGAAGACAGGGCCGTCGTCGCCGTCAGCGGGAAGTTCGACCGCGCCGGCATCCTGGAGTGGCTCGCCAAGGAAGAAGACCACGAGGAGATCTCTTACGGGGAGTTCACCATTTACGCGAACGACGGCGACGGGTACGGGGCCTTCGTCAACGACAATCTCATCGTCCTTTCGGAGAGCCGGGAGGCGGTCCAGAAGGCGTTGGACACGGCCGGGGGCAAGGTCAAGACCTTCGCCTCCTCCAAGCTCGGCGTCGCGCTCAAGGAGATCCCCGCGGGCGCTTTTCTCAGCGGCGTCGTCGAGGACCTGACCGGCCTCGGCCGGGAGCTCAATCAGTCCAAGCTCGTCGAAAAGGCAAGCGGACTGTTCTTCCTGGCCCAGGAGAAGCAGTCCCTCCTCCATCTCCGGCTTCAGATGGCCGCGGATTCGCCCGAGAACGCCAAGAACATCGCCGATCTCGTCCAGGGGCTCATCGCCCTGGGGCGGCTCAGCGGGGGACGCGGCGACATGGCCCGGTTCGCCTCTCTGATCGACGGGGTCCAGGTCAAGCTCGACGGAAAGACCGTCCGCCTCGAGTTCGAAGGCCCCTCGCGGGAGGTCGCGGAGCTCCTGTCGCGCGGCCGGGGGATCGGCGGCCTGCTGGATTGACGCCGAGGGGGGAGGATGAAGACCGACGAGGAGCTGGCCCGCGAGGCGCGGGACGGCTCGCGACGGTCCTTCGAGGAGCTGGCGCTCCGTTACCGGCGCCGGCTCTTCGCCTACCTCCGCCCTCGCCTCGGAAGCGACCAGGACGCCGAGGACATGGTCCAGGAGACGTTCCTCAAGCTGTTCCGGAACATCGGGAGCTACGATCCGGCGTTCCGCTTCTCGACCTGGCTTTACACTTCGGCCACGCGCCTGGCCATCAGCTCCTACCGGAAGAATAAGGCCGCGCCGGGGACGATCCGCTTGGAGGACGCCCGGGAAGCCGCCGATCCGAAAGGGGAGGCTGGCGGGTCGCCGGACGCCCCCGGGCTTTGGGACGCGGCCCGCGCCCTCGCCGGGAACCAGTACCGGGCGCTCTGGCTCCGCTACGGAGAGGACATGGATGTCGAGGACATCGCCCGGGCGCTCGGCAAGAGCCGGCTGGCCGTGCGCCTGCTCCTGCACAGGGCCCGGACCAATTTGATGAAGCGGCTCGGCCCTTCGCCGGCCGCGGAGGCGACGGCGGCTAAAGCCGCGGCGGTCGGCGGAACGCCGCCCGGATGAGAGAAGGGAGAACGAACATGCTGTGCTCACTCGCGCGACGGGCGATCTCGAGGTCCGAGGATCGGGGAGAGAGAATGCCGCGCTGGGCCGAGCGCCACGCCGCGCGCTGCGGCGCCTGCCGGGAATACGCGCGGTTCACGGCCTCGCTGAAGGCCCGGCTCTCCGCCGAGAAGGAAGGCTTCCTGGCCGCTGTCCCGGATTTCCCGCTCAATGAGGCCTCCTGGGCCCGGGCCGCCGGGGGCGGGGAGAGGCGGGGCCTCTTCGGCCTCAGGCCCGCCCTCCGTCCCTGGCCGGCCGCCGCGGCCGCCTTGACCGTCCTGGCCGCCGCGCTCGTCCTGTTCCAGGTCGTTCTCAAGGGGCCTTCGCCGGCCGCGGAGGGCCGCCCGGCCGCCCTGCCCTCTCTCAAGGCCATCACCGCCGCCGCGGAAGGGCTTCCGACCGTTGTCGCGAACGCGGAATCCTCGTTGGACAAGGAGCGTCGCATCCTGGAAAAGTCCATCGCCTCGGCCTTCGAGTATCTTCAGGCCCAGCTCAACATCAGGATCGAACGAGGCGATAGGCCGAATCCGCTCTAGTAAACCGTCCGCTGCCCGTAATCGGACAAGTTCGTCGCGATTTCGGACAGGGGCAGCCGGCGGGGCACCTTTTCCGGTTCGTAATCCTGGTCGTCACCCCGATCGAGGCCTGACCGCGGGGATCGGGGGGAAGCGCCGTCGCCCGGGCCCGGACTTGATTTGCCGGCGTCCCTGGATTACATTGTCCCCACATGCGCACCGTCTTGCGGATCGTCCGGCATCGCGAGGTGGCCGAGGACGCCCTTCAGGACGCTCTTCGGAAGATCGGAAAAAAAGAGAGGGCCCCATGACTCCAGCGACCCATGACGGAAGAAAAGCGGCTCCTCCCAGCGGCCCGCGCCGCTTCGGCCTCGTCGTCGTCGGGGCCGGAGCCGGTTTGCTCCTCGTCGAGGAGGGGCTCCGGAGGGGGCTCGATGTCGCCCTCGTCGAGCCCGGCAAGATCGGGGGGACGTGCCTGACCCGCGGCTGCATCCCCTCCAAGATCCTGGTCGCGCCGGCCGACATCGTCCGTTTGGCCGAGCGGGCCCGGAAGATCGGCGTCAACCTCCGGGTCGAGGACATCGACTGG
>JAWOHF010000248.1:0-4361 GCA_046496285.1 Candidatus Aminicenantota bacterium | reverse complement strand
AAAACGAACCGCGTGGGGCTTGATGCTGATCCTCATCGCAGCTCTGGCTGTTTCCTGCAAGAGATCGGGGACGGCCGCGGCCTCGAACGGCAGCAACGACGCCGCGGCGGCCGTCCAGGCCAAGGCGGGAGGCCCGGCGGGCAAGTCCCAGCCCGGCGCCAAAAGGCCCAACGGCGAGCCCGAAACAGAATCCCTCCCGGTCAACATCGAGACCATCCGGCGCCGGAACCTCAACTCCTACATCGTCCTCAACGGCATCGTCGAGCCCGAGCGCAAGGTCGAGGTCTTCGCCCGCCTGTCCGCCTACGTCAAGCAGATCGTCAAGGAAGAAGGGGCTTTGGTCAAGGAAGGCGACGTTCTGGCCGTCCTCGACGACATCGAGGTCCGCATCAGCCACGAGCAGGCCCGCATTGCCCTCGACCAGGCCAAGCTCAGCCTTGACGAAGCCGAACAGAACCTCGTCCGGGCCCGCGAGCTGTTCGCCCGGGACCTCATTTCCGAACAGGAGTACCAAGCCCAAGACGCCGTCCACAAGCAGCGTCAGCTGGACTACAAGAACCGCGAACAGAACTTCCAGAACCTCGAGCTCCAGCTCAGCTGGACCCGCATCCGGGCCAACGCTTCGGGATACATCACGGAGCGGCTGATCGAGGTCGGCGGCCGGATCAACCCCAACCAGCAGGTCTTCACGATCGAGGACTTCACTCCCCTGCTGGTCCGGGTCTTCGTGCCCACGTCCGACTCCATCAAGCTCAGGACGGGGATGTCCGCCTCGGTGACGACGGAAGTCATCCCGGGTACGGACTTCGGGGGCCAGGTGACACTCATCAACCCCCGCATCGACGTCCAGACCGGGACGGTCCGGGTCACGGTCGAGGTCTACGACGAGAGCCTGAGGCTGAAGCCCGGCATGTTCGTCCAGGTCCGCATCGCCATCGGCCAGAAGGAGGACGTCCTGGTCATCCCGCGCAAAGCCATCCTCTACCGGCAGAACAAGACCTACGCCTTCGTCGTCGAGAACGGCCGGGCGGCCCAGCGGGAGATCGTCATAGGACTCACCGAAGAGGACCTGGCCGAGGTCCTCGGCGGCCTCGAGGAGGGCGAGACCATCGTCTCCGTCGGGGTCGAGAACCTCAAGGACGGACAGCGGGTCGAAGTCCTGCAATGAAGATCGTCCGCTTCTCCATCAACCGCCCCGTCTCGGTGTTCATGTTCACCGTGGCGGCCCTGATCTTCGGCTTCATCTCCTACTCGCGCCTGACCCTCAACCTCCTGCCCAAGATCTCCTACCCGACCCTGACCGTGCGGACGGAATACCCGGGGACCGCGCCCTCGGAGATCGAGAACATCGTCTCCAAGCCCATCGAGGAGACCTGCGGCGTTGTCGACAATGTCATCCGCATCTCCTCGGTCTCGCGGGCCGAGCTGTCCGAGGTGACCATCGAGTTCGCCTGGCACACGAACATGGACTTCGCGACCCTCAAAGTCCGCGAGAAGCTCGACCTCCTGCGTTTTCCGACCGGGGCCACGAAACCCGTCATCCTCCGCTACGACCCCAACCAGGAGCCGGTCATGAAGCTCGGCCTGGTCGGCGACGCCGAGCTGGCCTACATCCGCTATATCGCCGAGCGCGAGGTCAAACAGGCCCTGGAGAGCATCGAGGGGGTGGCCGCCTGCTCCATCTCCGGCGGTCTCGAGGACGAGATCCACATCGACATCGACGAGCAGAAGCTCAGCCTCCTCAACATCCCGATCACGACCGTGGCCAGCCGCCTGGCCCAGGAGAACGTCGACCTGTCGGCCGGGATCCTCAAGCAGAAGGACACCCAGTACCTGGTCCGGACCGTCAACCAGTTCCAGGACATCGAGGAGATCCAGGGCATCATCGTCGAGAAGCGGGGCGACATTCAGATCACGCTCGGCAGCGTGGCCAATGTCTACCGCGGCTACAAGGAGCGCAAGGTCATCTCCCGCATCAACGGCCGGGAGTGCATCGAGGCGGCCATCTACCGGGCGGCCGACGCCAACACGGTGGCCGTGGCCGCGGCCGTCAACGAGCGGCTGAAGGCCGTCCACCAGAACATCCTCAGGCCCCGGGGCCTGGACTTCGTTCTCATCACCAACCAGTCGAAGTTCATCAAGAGCACCATCGACCAGGTCAAATCGACGGCCCTCATCGGCGGCATCCTGGCCGTCCTCGTCCTGCTCTATTTCCTGAAGAACATCCGCAGCACGCTGATCATCGGCACGGCCATCCCCGTCTCGGTCGTCATCACCTTCTTCCTGATGTTCTCCTCGAAGATCTCCCTGAACATCATCTCCCTCGGCGGGCTGGCCCTGGGCATCGGCATGCTGGTCGACAACTCCATCGTCGTCCTGGAGGCCATCCAACGCTACCGGGACGCCGGGCACGTCGGCGCCGAAGCGGCCTACAAGGGGACGACCGAGGTGGCCGGGGCCGTCACGGCTTCGACCCTGACGACCGTGGCCGTTTTCTTCCCCATCGTCTTCGTCGAGGGCATCGCCGGCCAGCTGTTCAAGGACATGGCCCTGACCGTGACCTTCTCCCTGCTGGCCTCGCTCGTCGTCTCCCTGACCGTGGTCCCCATGCTGGCCTCCTCGATGCAGCGGGAAAATCCCAAGCAGCACACGACCCGGGTCCTCAAGTTCGTCTTCAGGCCGCTCGACAAGCTTTACGACCGGGTCCTCGAAGCCTACAAGCGCTTCCAGGACGTCTCCTTCAAGCGCCGACGGCTGATCTTCGCCGTCGTCATCGTCGCTTTCCTGGGCGCCGTGTTCGGGATCCGGTTCATGGGTCAGGAGCTCATCCCGGTGATCTCCCAGGGCGAGCTGATCATCAACGTCGAGTTCCCGCCGGGGACCGCCCTCAAGGAGAACCAGGCCGTCGTCTCCGACATCTCCGAGGCCCTCAAGTCCTATCCCGAGATCGAGAGCATCTACGAGCTCGTCGGCAAGGGGTCGCGGGGCGGCATCTCCTTCCAGGAGGAGATGGAGAACCTCTCGGAGTTCACCGTCCGGCTCGTGCCCGGGATCCTGGGCAAGGCCGAGGACCGGATCATGGACCGCATCCGCAAAGACCTCGAGAGGTTCGAGACGACCGACATCAAGGTCTACAAGCCGCGCTTGTTCTCCTTCAAGGCCCCCCTCGAGATCGTCATCTCGGGGACCGACCTCGACCGCATCAAGGAGAACTCCGACCGGATGATGGCGCTGCTCCGGGACGTCGACGGCATCATCGACCTGAAATCCAGCATGGAAGAGGGTTATCCGGAGATCCAGATCGTCTTCGACCGGTCCGTCCTGGCCTCCCAGAACATGACCATCAACTCCGTCGGGGCCCAGCTGCGTAACAAGATCGAGGGCGAGATCGCCACCCGCTTCATCGAGAGCGACCGGGAGATCGATATCCGGGTCCGCCTGGCCGAGGACGCCCGCGACCGGGTCGAAAAGATCGAACGCATCACCGTCCGCAACGGCCTGGGGGTCATGGTCCCGCTCAAGTCCCTGGCCCAGATCCAGATCAAGGAGGGCCCGGCCGAGATCCGCCGCATCCTTCAGCAGAAATCGGCCGTCCTGACGGGGAACATCTCGGGCATCTCCCTCGACGAGGCCGAAAAAAGGGTCATGGCCGCGGCCGCCTCCATCCCCAAGACCGCCGACTGCTCGATCTTCCTGGCCGGGCAGAGCCAGGAGCAGGACGTGGCCTTCTCGTCCATGATCTTCGCCATCCTCCTGGCCGTGTTCCTCGTCTACCTGGTCATGGCCTCCGAGTTCGAATCCTTCAAGAAGCCGTTCATCATCATGTTCACCATCCCCCTGGGCATCATCGGCGTCGTGGCCGTCGGCCTCGTCTTCGGGATGTCGATCAACGTCATCGTCCTCATCGGCCTGATCATCCTGTCCGGGATCATCGTCAACAACGCCATCGTCCTGGTCGACTACATCGGCCAGCTCCAAAGCCAGGGGATGCCGAAGCTCGAGGCCATCAAGACCGCCGCCCAGGTCAGGTGGCGGCCCATCCTGATGACGACCATCACCACGGTCCTGGGCCTCCTGCCGATGGCCCTGGACTACAACGAAGGCTTCGAGATCCGCATCCCTCTGGCCCTGACCCTGATCGGCGGACTGATCTTCGGGACGTTCCTGACCCTGGTCTTCATCCCCCTCGTCTATGACAAGGTGGTCCGCGAGACCGGGGCCGGAGAGCCCGCGGAAAATCGGCTGATGGGCCTCCTCAAGAGCGGCAAGAAGGCCCTTTCGGGGGGCAAGCCCCGAAGGACGGAGCCATGAACCTCTCCGAGTTCGCCGTCAAGAAGCCCGTCTCCATCATCGTCTTCATG
>JAWOHF010000210.1:0-5293 GCA_046496285.1 Candidatus Aminicenantota bacterium | reverse complement strand
ACGTAGTTCCGGATGGTGCCGTACTTGACGGCCCGGCTCCCTCCGGCGTTCGTGGCCACGAGGCCGCCCATCATGGCGCTCTCGTCGCCGGGGTGGTGCGGGAAGTAGAGACCCCCCTCCTCGACCGCTTTGGAAAACTCGGACAGACGAACGCCCGCTTCCGTGACCGCCATCTGGTTGTCGGCGTCGATCTCCAGGACCCGGTCCAGGCGCTCGAGGGACAGCACGAGCCCCCCGCAAACGGGCACGCAGCCGCCGCAGAGGCCGGTCGCGCCTCCCCGGGGCGTCACCGGGACGCCGTGGGCTCCGGCGATCTTGAGGACCTCGGCGACCTCGCCGGCGCTCCGAGGCTTGACCACGAGCTCGGGTTCGCAGGCGATCTCGCGCAGGGAGAATTCGTCGTGGCCGTAGTCGACGCATTTTTCGGGGTCGGAGAAGGCGTTCTCCCGCCCGACGACGGCCTCGATCTCCCCGCGCACGGCGGATGTCAGCTTGGCGCTCATGACGTCACTCCTTTTGAACCGGAGACCCCGAAGGGTCGTTCGCCGGCCCGTCGATCCGGCGCAGCTGCCCCGGTACGCCGATCATGATCTGAGGGCGGCCCCGGAATACCTCGACCAGCCCGGTCGCCTCGATGGTCCGGCCCTTGAAATCGAGGGAGCCCGGGAGGGCCTTCAGCACCGCGGCCGGGATGACCGTCTCGAACTCGGCCCCTTCGGCGGCCAAAATGCGCAGCCGGCTGCGCTCGAAAGCGCGGGCACACCGGAAGCGCACGGTGACGACTTCGCCGAGCCGCGAGCCGGCCTCGACCGCGGCGACGAGGGGATACGGCTCCTTGCGCCAGAGGCCCCGCTCCGCCCCGCGGGCATCGGCTTCCGCCGCTTTGAGCCGCTTGCGCCAGGCCTCGTCGAAAGGGAATTTGAGGTACGCCCAGGCGAATCCCTCCCGGACCAGAGATTCGTTGAAGACCAGGCCATCCTCCATTTCGACGAACGCCAGCATCCGGCCGTAGGCGTCCTGCTTTTCCGGTCCGAGGACCAGACCGACCTTTTTCTTAATGAGCCGGGCGTGGGCGAACCTCTTGGCGACGAAGGACAGGAAGCGGACCTCCTCGCGGTCGTCGTCGAGCTCCGGGCAATCCACGCCGATGAGCCGGACCCTTCTGTCCCCTCCCCCGTCCAGCCGGACCCGGATCGTATCTCCGTCGTAGACGTAAACGACGGTGCCCCTGAGCGTCTCCGCGGCCGGCCCCGGCCCGGACCGGAAAGCAAGGGTCCGGGCGGCGGCCGGGATCAGAAGGGCCGCCAGGACGATCGGAACGAGTTTCCGCTTTTTCACCATGACAGACCGCCGCGTCCCGGCCGAGCCTGGAGAGGGCTTCGCCCGTCCTCGCTCACCTCCCGAGCAGCTCCTTGACGGCCCGGGCGATGTGCCCGGCGCTTATCCCGTACCTCTCCAGCAGCTCGTCGGGTTTCCCCGAGCGCGGCAGCTCGCGGACGCAGAGGTGCCTCAACACGGCTCGCCCGGCCAGGGCCTGGGCCACGGCATCGCCGAGGCCGCCGCCCGGGAAGTGGTCTTCGACGACGATCGCCCTGCCGCCGGTCGCGGCGACCTCGCGTCGGATGGCCTCTCCGTCCAGCGGCTCGACGGAGTAGGCGTCGATGAGCCGGAAACCGAGGCCCTCTTTGCCGAGCTCGTCCCAGGCCTTGAGGGCCTCATGGACGGTGATCCCCGCGGCGATGACGGTGACCGCGTCGCCCTCCTTTTTGCGGAGGACCTTGGATCCTCCGGCCGGGAAGGCTTCGGAGGAGCCGTAGAGGATGGGTGTCGCCGGTCTCGTCGTCCGGATGTAGGCCATCCCCGCGTGGGCGGCCATGGTCGCCACACAGGCCTCGGCCGAGACCGCGTCGCTCGGGTAGAGGACGAGACACCCGGGGATGGGCCGGAACATGGCCAGGTCCTCCAAGCCCATCTGGGACGGGCCGTCCTCGCCGATGCTGACCCCGACGTGGGAACCGCAGAGCTTGATGTTGGAGAAGGAGTAGGCGGCCATCCGGATTTGGTCGTGGGCCCGGGTCAGGAAGGCGGCGAAGCTGGCCATGAACGGCAGGTAGCCCTTGGCCGCCAGGCCCATGCCCACGCCGACCATGTTCTGTTCGGCGATGTAGGACTGCAGGGAGCGTTCGGGGAAGGCGGCGAAGAACTTGTCCGCGTAGGTCGAGTTCTTGACGTCGCCGTCGAGGACGACGACCGAGGGGTTGACCTTTCCCAGGCTGAGCAGGGCGTTCCCATAGGCCAGCCGGGTCGCCGTCTTCTCCTTGTAGCCGGTCCTCGGGAAGTCGAGAGCGGCGGGCCGGCGGCGGGCCTTGAAGGCCCTCGGCTTCCGGACGAGCTTGCGGGCGTCGACGTCGGGAAGGCATCCGATCTCCTCGATGGCCTTGGCCAGCTCGTCGGCTTTGAGAGGTTTGCCGTGCCAGCCGTCGCGGTTCTCGATAAAGGAGACGCCTTTGCCCTTGAACGTCTTGGCCAGGATCGCGGTCGGCCTGCCCTTCTTCCCGGCTTTTCCGAGGGCTTCGAGGATCTTGTCGACCTTGTGTCCGTCGACGACCACCGCGTCCCAGCCGAAAGCCCTGAACTTGCGGGCCAGGGCCCCGAGGTCGTGCTGGTGCATGGTGGGTTCAGACTGCCCGAGCCGGTTGACGTCGACGACGGCGCAGAGGTTCCTCAGGCGCCAGTTGGCGGCGGAGGCGGCCGCTTCCCAAACTGCGCCTTCCGCGCACTCCCCGTCGCCCAACAAGACGAAGGTCCGGGCCGGGGATTTGCCGAGCCGTTGGGCCAGGGCCATGCCGACACCGACCGAAAGCCCCTGGCCGAGCGACCCGGTGGCCGCCTTGACCCATCTCATGCGGGGTGTCGGGTGGCCTTCGAGGTCGCTCGAGATCTTCCTCAGGTCCATCAGGTCCTTCGCCGGGATGACGCCCGCCTCGGCGTAGACCGCCCAAAGGAGCGGGGCGGCGTGCCCTTTGGACAGGACGAACTCGTCGTTGGCCGGGTCGCCGGGGTTCCGGGTGTTCCAGCGCATCTCGCCGAAGAACAGGCAGGCGGCCAGGTCGGCCGCCGAAAGGCAGGTCGTGGGATGTCCGGAGCCGGCGGTCGTGGTCATTCGCAGGGAATGGACGCGAAGCCGGGTCGCGATCTTACGCAGGTCGTCGGTCTTGGCCATCAGGTTTCGCTCCTTCGATGGAATGGGAGGGATCAGGTTTCAAGAGGGGGCATGATAGCACGAACGCCCGAAGCAAAAAAGGCCCTTCGCCCATTTCCGGGGAGTCTATAGTAGGCTTTAAGGCGATAGATATCCCCCTTAGCCCCCCACACCCCCGGGAACCTGTCCCGACGGTCCCCCCGTCGCCGGGCGCCGGGTCCCCCTCCGCTATGGGGGTCTTCAGGGGGACATCTATCGCCTTCGCCTAGCTTTTTTACCCCGATAATGGGCGAAGAACCGAAAAAAGGGGTGCGGCGCCGCCTATTCCCCGATCCGGGCCAACAGGCCCTTTTTCTTGACCGTCCTGAAAATGCGGTAAAAGATGGCGAATACGGCGGCCAGATATAGGATGTTGAGCCCCGTCGCCCAGAGGAGTTTTTGGAACGGGAAGCCGCCGCTGGTGATGACCTCCCGCATGCCCTCGAAAACGTAGGAAGACGGCACGCCGCGGGCCAGGACCCGGAGGAAGGGCGGCAGGACGGAGACCGGGTAGAAAACGGCCGACACCGGCTGGAAGAGGATGGCGATGCCCCAGGCCAGGATCTCGGCCTGCTGGCCGAAGCGGAGAATGAGCGAGGTCGTGAAGATGCCGATCGACCAGCCCAGGGCGACGAGGTTGATGATGAACGGGATGAGAGAGATGCCGATCAGGAAGATGTTGAATGAATAGAAGACCCAGGCCAGCAGCGACATGACCGTCCCGGCCAGGACGATCTTGAAGGAACTGACGAGCATCAGGGACAGGAGGTACTCGCTGGGCTTGAGCGGGCTGACGAACAGGTTCAGGAAGTTCCGGGCCCAGACGTCCTCGAGGAACGAGACGGAGATGCCGAGCTGGGACCGGAACAGGATGTCCCAAAGGATGAGGGCCCCGAGGAAGAAGGCCACGAAGTTCGGCAGGCCGGCCTGGTAGCGGGCGAGATAGACGCTGATGAAGCCCCACAGCATGAGGTCGAGCAGCGGCCAGTAGAGGATCTCCATGAGGCGCGGCAGGCTCCTCTTGTAGAGGTAGATCTGCCTCAGGAAAACGGCCGCCACCCGGTGGAGCTTCACGCCCGCTCCCCCCGGATGACCTTGAGGAAGGCGTCCTCGAGATCGTGCCCTTCGAACTTCCGGACGACATCGGCCGGCCGGCCCGTGGCGATGACCTTCCCTTTGTGCATGAAGACGACCCGGGCCGAGATCTTCTCCATCTCCTGCATGTTGTGAGAGGTGTAGAGGATGGAGGTCTTCTTCTTTTCCGCAATTTGGACGAGCAGGGACCGGGTCTTGTCGGCGATGTCGGGATCGAGGCTGGCCGTCGGTTCGTCGAGCAGCAGGATCTTGGGGTCGTTGATGAAGGCCTTGGCCAGGTTGAGCCGGGTCTGCTGGCCGGTCGACAGGTGGCGGACGGGCTTGTTCTTGACCTCGGACATCCCGAAGGTCGCCAAAAGCTCGTCGATCCGCGGGCCCGGGCGGCGGACGTTGTAGAGCCGGGCGAACACCTTGAGGCATTCGACCACGGTCAGGGAGAACGGCATGGACACGTAGCTCGAGGAGAAGTTGACGCAGCCAAGGATCGTTTCGCGATGGGCCGCGAGGTCGAGCCCGAACATGCGGATCGAGCCCGCGCTCGGTGTCGTCAGCCCCACGAGCATGTGGATGATGGTCGTCTTGCCGGCGCCGTTGGGACCGAGCAGGCCCAGGATCTCGCCGGGCATGATCTCGAAGCTGACGTCGTCGACGGCCTTGAAGCCGTTGAAGAGCTTGGTGATGTTCCGAACCTCGACGGCCGGGCCTGAGAAAGCGCAGAGGTCCCGCTCGTGGAGCGGGTCGAAGGGCGGGGGCTTCTCGGCGGTCATCGGGTCTCCGGAAAATCGGTTTTCTAAGATACCACGGAAACCGCGCCGGAGCAAAAGCGGCTGAGGGGGCGCTCCTCTGACAGCGCATAGCTGCCGGCTTGCTTCTCCTTGTCGACCGCGGAGGGGCCTCGGGTCATCGTCTCCGTCCGCGCGGTGATCCTTAACGCTTTCCCGGTCCGGATCCGGTTGG
>JAWOHF010000186.1:0-5803 GCA_046496285.1 Candidatus Aminicenantota bacterium | reverse complement strand
GCTTCTGCTGAAAGGCACGCTCGAAGTCTTCTCCGGGGACCTCGAGGCGGCCAAGGCCACAGCGGCGCTGTTGCGGGGAGTCAAGAAGAGCCGTCTGGAGAGGGCCCAGGCGCGCGCCTTGGGATACCTCGAGGCACTGATCGCCGGCGCGGCGGGACGTCACGATCTGGCTGCCGAGGGATTCGAGGCCGCAGTCAAGGCGCTTCCCAAGGACGTCCCTTATCTGTCCGACGGTCCGTTGTCGACAGGTAGCCTGGCGGGTACGCACGCATTGATCCTCTACGTCGCCGCCGGGGAACTCGAAAGCTCCGGGCGGACGGACGCTGCCCAAGGCTATTATATGAAGCTTGTTGGCCTCAACGGCGGCCGGCTTCAGCATCCGGATCTCTTCGCCTTGAGCCACTATGCCCTGGGCAGGATCCTGGAATCCCAGGGAGAATCAGGGCGCGCCCGGCGCGCCTACGAAACGTTCCTCGAGATCTGGAAGAACGCCGACCCTGGGCGGCCGGAGATCGAGGAGGCCATTGCCCGGCTCGCCGCGCTTTAAGCTAATTCCATTTCCCGCTCGATGACCGCCTCGAGGTCGGGCGGCAAGGGCGAGGCGAAGGTCACCCTTTCCCCCGTCGCCGGGTGGAGGAAGGACAGCGTGTGGGCGTGGAGGAAGAGACGGGGGTACCGCCCGCCCTCTTTCTTCCGGCCGTAGATCGGGTCCCCGACGATGGGATGGCCGGCCGCGGCCATGTGGACCCGGATCTGGTGGGTCCGCCCGGTCACGGGCCGGATCTCGAGCAGGGTCGTCTCCTGGAAAACCCTCTGGACCTCGAAGAAGGTCTCGGCCTTCTTGGGGCTCCGGGCCCGGATGGAGATCTTCTTCCCTTCCTTCGGGTGCCGGCCCAGCGGCCAGTTGAGCCGGCCTTCCGGGGCTACGACCCGGCCCCAGGCCAAACCGAGGTAAGTCTTCCAGACGGCGCGCGTCATGAACTGCCGGACGAGCTCGCTGAAGGCCCTCGGCGAGCGGGCCGCGACCATGACCCCCGAAGTGTCTTTGTCCAGGCGATGGACGATGCCGGGCCGCTCCTCGCTTCCGATCAGGGCGACCTCGGGGAAGTGATGGATGAGGGCGTTGGCCAAGGTCCCCGAGGCGTGGCCCGCTCCGGGATGGACGACCAGGCCGGCCGGCTTGTCGACAAGGATGACATCCTCGTCCTTGTAGATGATCTTGAGCGGGATAGGTTCCGGCAGGAGCTTCGGCTCCAAGGCGGGGACCTCATAGTCGAAGACGATGTGGTCTCCCGGCCTGAGCCTGTGGCCCGGCTTGGCTGCCCGGCCCCCGACCCGGGCGCCCCCTTCGTCAATGGCCTTGCGGACCTGGTTCCGGGTCAGAAAGGTCAGTCTCTCGACGAGAAACACGTCGAGCCGCGTCCCCTCCTCCGGATCCGGGCCGACGGCGAATTCCGCTCTAGGCACGCTTCCGCCGCTTGAGGATGACCGCCAGGGCGATGCCGGCGATGACCCCCAGGATGCAGTACAGCTGAGGATAGGAGAGGCTCGAGAGGGCCGAAGCCCCGCGGAGAAAATAGACGTTCTCCCCGTGATCGCCTCGGAAATATTCGGTCAGGAACCGGATGACCGAGTAATTGACGATGTACAGCGAGAAGACCTGGCCGTCGAACTTTTTCTTTTTCAGGATGAGGAAGAGGACCAGGAAGTTCAGGAAATTGAGGGCCGCCTCGTAGAGCTGGACGGGGTGCACCGCCGTGTTGAGGGGCACGCCCGTGAGGCCTGAGGCGTACTCGTCCCGGAAGACGGCGGACCAGGGCAGGGAGCATTCGCTGCCGTAGCAGCATCCGGCGCTGAAACAGCCGATCCGGCCGAAGCCGTGCCCCAGGGCCAGGGCCGGGCCGATGATGTCCGCCGTGGCCCACGTCGGGATCTTCTTGCGCCGGAAGTACCAGAGGGCGAAGAGGACGCCGAAGGTCAATCCCCCTTGGAAAACGCCTCCCGACCGGGCCAGGGAGAACAGCTCCCGAGGGTTGCTCAAGTAGAACGAGAGGTTGCCAGCGAGAAGGATGAGCTTGGCCCCGATGAGGGAGACGATGATCGTGTAGAAGGCCGCGTCCATGATCCGCGGCGCGTCGAGGCCGGCCTTCTTGGCTTGGACGTAGATGAACCACAGCCCCATGGCCACGCCGAGGGCCATCATGAATCCGTACGTGTGGATGGTCAGTGGTCCGAGTTTCAAGAGGATGGGGTGCATGCGGGTTTTCTCCTGAAGAAGATGACCAGCATCAGGAGCGCGCCGATCGTGATGCAGGAGTCGGCCGCGTTGAAGAACGGCCAGTGGGCGTTCCCGATATGGAAATCGAGGAAATCGATGACGTGGCCGCGCAGGACCCTGTCGGCGAGGTTGCCCAGGGCGCCGGCCAGGATCAGGGACAGCGAGACCTTCAACAGCTTGTCCGAGGGAGGGGCCTTGAAGAAATAGAAGACGACCAGGACCAGGGCCGACAGGGAGGCCAGCGTCAGGGCCCAGAAGACCAACCGGCTGTCGGACCGGGCGAAGGCCCCGAAGATGGCCCCTTTGTTGTGGATCCGGGTGATGTTGAAGAACCCCGGGATGACGGTCACGGACTCGTAGAGGTCCACGGCCCGGGAGACGAGGAGCTTGGTGGCCTGATCGAGGGCGACCAGGGCCAGGACGAGGAACAGATAGGGCGAGTCCTTTTTCATGGACGGTCCCCCTCGACGGCCCGTTGGCACCGGGCGCAGAATGTGGGACGGGTCGGGCTCTGGCCCACATCAACGGAGAAATTCCAGCACCGTTCGCATTTCTCGCCGGCCGCCCGGCCGACCGTGATCTCGAGGGTCTCCGCCGGACCCGTTTCGACAGCCACCGCGGAAACGATGAACAGAGAGGGGAGCTCGGCCCTGTTCTCTTCGAGGAAACGGGCATCGCCGGCCGGCGCTCTCAGCGTGACACAAGCCTCCAGGGAGTTGCCGATGAGCTTGGCCTCGCGGGCTTTTTCAAGCTCCTTGAGGACCTTTTCGCGGACGGCCATCAGCCGATCCATCCTTTCGACGAACCCGGCCCCGCGGCCGGCCAGCCAGTCCCGCCCCGGCGGGAACTCGCCGAGGTGGACGGAGTCGTCCTTGCCGCGATGGGCGGGCAAATGGCCCCAGGCCTCCTCGGCCGTGAACGAGAGAATGGGCGCCATGAGGAGCAGGCTGTCCCGGAGGATGAGGAACATGGCCGTCTGGGCGGAGCGCCGCTCGGGCGAGCGCCGGCCCGAGCAGTAGGCCCGGTCCTTGACGACATCGAGGTAGAAGGCGCTGAGGTCGACGGTGAAGAAGTCGAGCACGGCGTGAAGGGCGGGGTGGAATTCGAAGTCCTCGTAGGCCTTGACGACCCGGCGGCGGACCTGCTCGAAGCGGTGGAGGATCCAGCGGTCGAGGTCGAGAAGGCCGCCGTTCGCCAGGGCGTCCAGGTCGGGGTCGAAGTCGGAGACGTTGCCGAGGAGAAAGCGCCACGTGTTGCGGAGCTTGCGGTAGGCCTCGACCAGCCGCTGTTCGATCTCCGTCCCGAAGCGGGCGTCCTCCTTGTAGTTGAGCATGGCCGCCCAGAGCCGGACGATCTCGGCGCCGCTGCGCTTGATGACCTCGCCGGGCTCGATGACGTTGCCCAGGGACTTGGACATGGCCCTCCCCTGCTCGTCGAGGATGAAGCCGTGGGTGATGCACGTCCGGAAGGGGCTTCGGCCCTTGGCCCCGACCCCGATGAGAAGAGAGCTGTTGAACCAGCCCCGGTGCTGGTCGTGCCCCTCGATGTAGACGTCGGCGGGCCAGGCGTGGTCGGCCTCCCGCTCGAGGACGTTGTGCGAGGCGCCCGATTCGAACCAGACGTCGAGGATGTTGAACTCCTTTTCGAAGTCCCGGCCGCCGCAGGACGGGCAGGAGGCCCCGGGCGGGACGAGCGCCGCGGCGTCGCGGACGAACCAGGCGTTGGAGCCCTCGGCGGCGAAGACCGCGGCGACATGACGGCAGATGCCGGCGTCGGCCAGCGGCGCCCCGCAGGCCCGGCACTTGAAGGCCGGGATGGGCACACCCCACGACCTCTGGCGGGAAATGCACCAGTCGGGCCGTCCGGCGAGCATGCCGTCGATCCGCTCCCGGCTCCACTCGGGGACCCAGTCGACCCGTCCGACGGCCTCGCGGGCCTTGCGGCGCAGATCATTCTTGTCGAGCGAGATGAACCACTGTTCGGTGGCCCGGAAGATGACCGGCTTTTTGCAGCGCCAGCAATGCGGGTAGGAGTGGGTGATCTCCGTTTCCCTGAGCAGGCTGCCGTCGGATCTCATGTCGGCGGTGATGCGCGGGTTGGCCTCGAAAACTTGGAGCCCGGCGTAACGCGGGACCTCGGAGGTGAACCGGCCGTCGTCGTCGACGGGCGTATAGATGTCGATGCCGTAGGCGACGCCGGCCAGATAGTCGTCGTGGCCGTGTCCCGGCGCCGTGTGGACGGCGCCCGTGCCGTCCTCGAGGGTGACATATTCGCCGAGGACCAAGAGCGAGTCTCGGTCGATGAACGGGTGCCGCGCCTTGAGGCCTTCGAGCTCGCGGCCGCGGAACGTGGCCAGGACCTCGGGCTCAGGCCAGCCCAGCTCCTCGGCGACGACCGGCAGGAGCCGCTTGGCCAGGATGTAGATGTCGCCGTCGACCGCGGCGGCGGCGTACTCGTGATCGGGGTGGAAGGCGATGGCCATGTTGCCCGGCAGCGTCCAGGGCGTGGTCGTCCAGATGAGGACGTGGGCCCGGCGGCCGCGAAGGGCCGGGAACTTGGCCCCCAAGTCGGAGACGACCGGGAAGCGGACATAGATCGAGGGCGAGGTCTTGTCCCGGTACTCGATCTCGGCCTCGGCCAGGGCCGTCCGGCAGCTGATGCACCAGTGGACCGGGCGTTTTCCCTTGTAGACCTCGCCGTGCTCGAAGAACGCGGCCAGGTATTCCAGGACCTTGGCTTCGTAGGCCGGGTGCATGGTCAGGTATGGCCTGGCCCACGCGCCGAGCACACCCAGGCGCTTGAACTCCTCGCGCTGGATGGCGATGAACTTCTCGGCGTATTTGCGGCACTCCTCGCGGACGGCCGTCACGGGCAGGGATCTCTTCTTCTCGCCGAGCTGCCTGTCGACGTGGATCTCGATGGGCAGGCCGTGGCAGTCCCAACCGGGGACGTACGGGGCGTAGCGGCCGAGCATGGAACTCGACTTGACGATGAAGTCCTTGAGGATCTTGTTGAGGGCCGTGCCCATATGGATGTGGCCGTTGGCGTAAGGCGGACCGTCATGGAGGATGAACACCGGGCGGCCGGCGCGTTTCTCGAGGATCTTTTCATAGAGACCTTCGGCCTCCCACTTGCGGATGATCTCGGGCTCCTTTTGGGCCAGGGAGGCTTTCATGGCGAAAGCGGTCTGGGGCAGGTTCAGCGTGCTCTTGACATCGGGCTTATCGGCCATCGGGGTCTCCAAACTGTCGGATATATCGGTCTATTATAGGACAACTCGGCCCGCTCCGCCACCCCTTATCGGGGACATGTACCGAAGCTACGTGTCCCCATTCTGTCCCCATTCTGTCTGCCGCAGGCGGCCCTCCGCCGCCGGCTCACTTCTTGATAAAGTGCGCCCCGCGGCTGACCGGGTTGCTCAGGGCAGCGAGGGTGATCATCAAAGCGACTTGGATCCCGTGCCGAAGGCTGACGATGGCCGGGTCGATGCGGGCCTCCCGGTAGAACTTCTCGATGCGGTGGCGG
>JAWOHF010000109.1:0-5201 GCA_046496285.1 Candidatus Aminicenantota bacterium | reverse complement strand
TTGCAGAACTGCAAAAGCTTTTAACTCTGTTTGAGGTATCGTTTGATGAATTTATAGCAACCGGTGAGTCTGAAAATAAAAATATTCCCGGCAAAGCTAAGAAAATCAATAAAAAGATTAAATTTGAAAAAGAGAAATTCAAGCAACTCTTCTTATACATATTAGAAAAATGTGGAAGCAAGCCAAATGTGGGGGAAACAGTCTTATATAAACTCTTATATTTTTGCGATTTTGACTATTTCGAGACCTACGAAAAATCCCTAACGGGAATGAAGTACAAAAAAATGCAATTTGGGCCTATCCCCGATCAGGCATTATTTAATTCGGTAATGAACGAAATGAGACAGAATGGTTTAATTGAGAGGATTTCTAAGCCTTATATAAATGATACTATACAAACTCGTTATTTGAATTTCGCAAGTGCCGACTTATCAGTCTTCGGTCAAAACACGGAAGATATGAGGCGAATCGTAGACGCTGCAATTCAAAAGCTTTCAAGTATGAGTGCACGGCAAATTGAGGAACATTCTCATCGTGATTATCCTTGGCAAGCGCATGAATTTGATGAAGAAATTGATTACAGTAGCGTGTTTTATCGCAGTGGAGAATTTTCCACCCGAGATTACGATAAGGAGTTTGTGGAAAATGCAGCGGCAGATGTTGCGAAAGATCTTCCACCATTAAGCGAGGAAGAATACAAATATTATATGTCTTTACCTTAAATATCTGATGAAATTACAACATGGTCATATTTATTTCATAGAATTCAACCCTTCCAGTGGTCATGAGTTCCAAAAGATGAGACCGGCAGTAATAATATCTTCCGACGAGTTAATAAAAAGGTCAAATTTGATAAGCTGTATCCCTTTTACCGGAAATACGGGAAACACCGTTGATGAAGATGATATTTTAGTGAAAAAGAGCAAACAAAATAATCTTTTTAGCGATTCAATTATGAAGACTCAGGCGACGGCCGCCAGCAGGTCCTTCTCCTCGTGGACGATGCGCATCCCTTTGCCGCCGCCTCCGGCCGAGGCCTTGACGATGACCGGGTAGCCGAGCTTGCGGGCCGCCGCCGCGAACTCCGCCTTGTCCGACGGCACGGCGCTCATGCCCGGGATGATCGGCACCCCCGCCTTCTCCATCGTCCTCCGGGCCCGGACCTTGTCGCCGACGAGCTCCAGGGCGTCGGCGTTGGGCCCGATGAAGACCAGTCCGGCGTCCGCGCAAGCCCTGGCGAAGGCGGCGTTCTCGGCCAGGAACCCGTATCCGGGATGGACGGCTTCGGCCCCCGTCGACCGGGCGGCCTCGATGATCCGGTCCATGCGGAGGTAGCTGTCGACGGCCGGCGCCGGGCCGATGGGAACGGCCTCGTCGGCCAGCAGGACATGCAGGCTCCGCCGGTCGCATTCCGAATAAACGGCCACGGTCCGGATGTTCATCTCGCGGCAAGCCCGGATGACCCGCACGGCGATCTCGCCGCGGTTGGCGACCAGGATCTTCTTGAAGCTCATCCCGACCAATTCGGCTTTCTCTTTTCCAGGAACGCGGCCATGCCCTCCTGGGCCTCCTCCGAGATCCGCAGCCGGGCGATCATCTCAGCCGTGAAGCGCTTGGCCTCCCCGAAGTCCATGCCCGGCACCCGGCGCAGGAGCTCCTTGGCGCTGGCCAGGGCCTCGGGCCCCGACGAAAGCAGCGAGCCGACGACCGCCTCGACCGCCGCGTCGAGCCCGGCCGGTTCGGCGACGATGTTGGCCAGCCCGACCTCGAGGGCCCGCCGGCCGTCCATCCTCTCGCCGGTCAGGAAGTACTGCCGGGCCCGGCTCTCGCCCATGCGCCGCACGACGTAGGGCGAGATGGCCGCCGGGACGACCCCGATCTTGACCTCGCTCAGGCCGAAGCGGGCCTCGGTCGAAGCGACGACGATGTCGCAGGCCGAGACGAAGCCCGTGCCGCCGCCGATGGCCGGGCCGTTGACCCGGGCGACGGTCGGCTTGGGCAGGCTATAGAGCTCGTGGAGGGCCTCGGCCAGCTCCATCGTCTCCCCGAGGTTCTGCTCGTAGGTGAAGTTGATGATCTCCCGCATCCAGTTGAGGTCGGCGCCCGAGCAAAAGGACGAGCCGCGTCCCGAGAGCACGACGACCCGGACCTCGTCGTCGCGGCGGACGTCCTCGAGGGCCTTCCGGAGCTCGCGGACCATGACCGCGTTGAAGGCGTTGCGGACCGCGGGCCGGTTGAGCCACAGGCGCGTCACCCGGCCGTCACGCTCGACCTGCAGGGTCTCGAAGGTCTTGATGCTCATCGCTCCCCCGTCCTCACATCCTGAAAATGCCGACCTTGTAGTCCGGGATGGGCGCGTTGAGGCTCATGGCGACGCCCAGGGCCAGCGCCTGGCGGGTCTCGAGGGGGTCGAGAAGGCCGTCGTCCCAGAGCCGGGCCGTGCTGTAGTAGGGGCTGGCCTCGCCCTCGTACTTGTCGAGGATGGGCTTCATCATGGCCGCCTTCTCCTCCTCGGTCATCTGGACGCCCTTGGCCTCCATTTTCTTGATCTTGACCGTGACCAGGACGTTGGCGGCCTGCTCGCCGCCCATGACGCAGATGCGGCCGTTGGGCCACATCCAGAGCAGGCGCGGGCCGTAGGCCCGGCCGCACATGGCGTAGTTGCCGGCCCCGTAGGAGCCGCCGACGATGACCGTCAGCTTGGGGACGTCGGCGTTGGCCACGGCGTGAACGAGCTTGGCGCCGTCCCTGGCGATGCCCCGGTGCTCGTACTGCTTGCCGACGATGAACCCGGTGATGTTCTGGAGGAAGACGAGCGGGATCTTGCGCATGGCGCAGAGGGTCACGAAGTGGGCCCCCTTGAGCGAGCTCTCCGAGAACAAAACCCCGTTGTTGGCCAGGATGCCTACGGGATAGCCCATGATCCGGGCAAAGCCGCAGACGATGGTCGGGGCGTAGAGGGCCTTGAACTCCTGGAAGCGGCTGCCGTCGACCAGCCGGGCGATGATCTCCTTGATGTCGAAGGCCTTCCGCAGGTCGGCCGGAAGGATCCCGTAGAGCTCCTTCGGGTCGTAATAGGGATCTTCGGGCGTGGCCCGGTCGAGCTCGAAGCGCCGCGGCGGGTCGAGTGTTTCGACGATGTTGCGGGCTATCTCCAGGGCGTGCTCGTCGTTCAGGGCATAGTGGTCGGAGACGCCGGAGATGCGGCAGTGGACGTCGGCCCCGCCGAGGTCCTCGTCGGAGACCTCCTCGCCGGTGGCCGCTTTGACCAGCGGCGGGCCGCCGATGAAGATCGTCCCCTGGCGGCGGACGATGACCGTCTCGTCGCTCATGGCCGGGACGTAGGCCCCGCCCGCCGTGCACGACCCCATGACCACGGAGATCTGGGGGATGCCCAGGGCCGAGAGGCGGGCCTGGTTGTAGAAGATGCGGCCGAAGTGCTCCTTGTCGGGGAAGGTCCCCGACTGGTGGGGCAGGAAGATGCCGCCGGAGTCGACCAGGTAGACGCAGGGCAGCCGGTTCTCGAGGGCCACCTCCTGGGCGCGGAGGTGCTTCTTGATGGTCGTCGGGAAATAGGTCCCGCCCTTGACCGTGGCGTCGTTGGCCACGACCAGGACCTCGCGGCCGTGGACGACGCCGATCCCGGTGACCATGCCGGCCGCCGGAGCTTCGTCGTCGTACATGCCGTTGGCCGCCAGCGGGCTGAGCTCGAGAAAGGGGGTGTTGGGGTCGAACAGCCGGTCGAGCCGCTCGCGGACGAGCATCTTGCCGCGCGAAGTGTGCAGCTCGCGGGCCTTGGGCGGACCGCCTTCTTGGGCCTTGGCCAGGCGCTCCCGGTACTCGGCCAGGAGCCGCTCCATGGCCTCGGCGTTGCGCCGGAAATCGGGGCTTTTCGTGTCGACCTTGGATTCGATCCTGAACATCGCCTATTCCGGGACGAACTTGTAGCCGTAATAGATGACGCCGGCCTCCCCCTCCTCCGAGACTTTGCGGAACTCGATGCGGACCCGCATCCCGACCTTGAGGGCGGCCGGGTCGCAATCGACGATCTGGGCCGTCAGCCGCACGCCGTCGTCGAGCTCGGCGATGCCCACGGCGTAGGGGCTCTGGTCGCAGAACGGCTGGGGGGCGACGCGGATGACCGTATAGGTCAGGACCTTGCCCGCCTCGGCCAGCTTGTGGGGTCCGAACCCCCGGGCCCCGCACTCGGGGCAGACGAGGCGGGGCGGGAAGCAGACGAAGCCGCATTCCGCGCACTTGGCGGCCTCGAGCCTGTATCTCTGGGGGATCTCACGCCAGGATCTCGCGGGTGACTGCATGTGGTCCTCCTCTTATTCCGCCTCGAAGATGTGGACGACGGCGCTGCCGCCCGTGCCGCCCATGTTCTGGGTCAGGCCGCGCTTGGCGCCTTTCACCTGGCGCGCGCCGGCGTGGCCGCGAAGCTGTTCGACGACCTCCACGGCCTGGGCGACACCCGTGGCCCCGACCGGATGGCCCTTGGCCTTGAGGCCGCCGCTCGCGTTGACCGGGAACTTGCCCCCGGCCGCGGTCAGGCCGTCCTCGACGGCCTTGCCGCCCTGGCCCTTCTTGACCAGCCCGAGGGCCTCGACGATCATGATCTCGGCGATCGTGAAGCAGTCGTGGACCTCGAACAGGTCGATGTCCTCGACCTTGCGCTTGGCCTGGGCCAGGGCCGCCTTGGCGGCCAGGTGGGTGGACTCCATCCAAGACAGGTCCTTCCGTGAGCTCAAGGCGATGGTGTCGGTGGCCTGGCCGCTGCCAGCGATCCGGACCACGGGCTTTTTGAGCTTGCGGGCCATGTCCGAGGGACAGAGGATGACCGCGGCCGCCCCGTCCGTGATGGGCGAGCAGTCCAGGATCCTTAGGGGGTCTGCTACCAGGACCGACTTGAGGACGGCGTCGACCGTGATCTTGAAGGGGAACTGGGCCAGCGGGTTGCGCGAGCCGTTCTCATGGTTCTTGACGGCGACCATGGCCAGCTGCTCCCGAGTCGTCCCGTGGCGGTGCATGTGGTCGACGGCCATCATGGCGTAAAGCCCGGGAAAGGTCAGCCCGTGAAAGCCTTCGTACTCCTGGTCGGCCGCGGTCCCCAGGGCGTAGGTCGCCTCGTTGCCGCCGACGTCGGTCATCTTCTCGATGCCGCCGACCAGGACGACATCGCTCATGCCCGAAGCGACCTC
>JAWOHF010000313.1:0-12866 GCA_046496285.1 Candidatus Aminicenantota bacterium | reverse complement strand
AAAACGATCTAAGGTGCCTACTGGTATAGAGGGTTTTGACCAAATTACTCTGGGAGGCCTGCCTACCGGACGTATAACTCTTCTGCAGGGATTGGCTGGCTCCGGAAAAACAGTATTCGGTCTGGAATTCCTCGTCCGGGGAGTACGGCAGTACAACGAGCCCGGTGTTCTCATCAGCTTCGAGGAAACGGAAGAGGAGTTGACAGCCAACTCCTCTTCCTTCGGCTTCAATCTCCAGGAACTGGTTTCCAGCGGGAAGATGGCGATAGACTATATGTCGATGAACCCCGCTGAATTTATGGAGGCAGAACGATATAGCCTCGATGGACTGCTGGTCAGGATTGAGCACGCTGTCAGCCGCGTTGGCGCCAAGAGGATATTGCTGGACGGTATCCCGGCGCTCTTTTACGGGTTTTCCAATGCATTGGCCGTTCGGGCCGTACTGTTACGCCTCTATGACTGGTTGAAAGAAAGAGGGCTTACCACAGTGGTTACTGCGGAGAGTGAAACGGAGATGATCCGCCACGGGCTGAACCGTTCCCTCCCAGATTGCATTGTTCTGCTCACTGAACGAATAAGCAACAAGTTCGCTACCCGCTATCTTCAAGTGGCAAAATACCGCGGCTCTTCTCACGGTGCAGGCGAATTTCCTTTTCTGATCGGTGAGAATGGCATCTCCTTGATTCCTGTCACCTCGATACAACCCGCGTATGGAGTGTCTTCAGAACGGATAACCACGGGAGTCCCCCAGCTTGACAGCATGCTAGGAGGACAGGGCTACTACCGAGGGACCAGCATTCTCGTCAGCGGGGAGGCCGGGACAGGCAAAACTAGTCTGGCAGCACAATTGGCCCAAGCCAGTTGCCAGCGCGGCGAGCGCTGTCTCTATTTCGCTTTCGAGGAGTCAGAACATGAGATCATACGGAACATGCGCTCTATCGGCATCGACTTCCAGCCGTGGCTAAAGGAAGGTCTCCTCAAATTCCGCTCATCAAGAGCCACCATGTACGGTCTGGAAATGCACCTGGTAACCATGAACCGTGAGATTAACGCATTTCAGCCACAGGTAGTCATCTTGGACCCCGTTACCAATTTGCTCTCCGCTGCCTCTTTCAACGAGGTCCAGATCATGGTATCCCGGATGATTGATTTTCTCAAGGGAAAGGGGATAACCGGTCTCTTTACCACCCTGACGGGGAGCGAATTTCAGGAATCACCCGGCGAGGTCGGGGTCTCGTCACTAATGGACACCTGGATAGTGTTGCGCAACCTCGAGATGAACGGCGAGCGAACCAGGTTATTGAATATTTGGAAATCCCGTGGTATGGCGCATGACAGTAAGGTGCGAGAGTTTCTTTTGACTGACCGTGGAGTGGAGCTTGTTGACGTGTATGCGGGGCCATCCGGGATTCTAACCGGCACCGCCCGGGTAGCCCAGCAAGAGAAGAACGGCGTTGATCAGGTCCGCCGAAAACATGACCAGGATAAGCAGGGGCGACAGGCTAAGCACAGGCGCGCTGTCCTGGAAGCCCAGATAGTCGCCCTGCGCGATGAGATTGAGGCCACTGATATTGAAATGGAACAGATTCAGCGGGAAGCCGAACAGTTCGAGGTGACTACGGCTAAGATGCACTTCGGTAAGGCGAAACAGCCAGGGAGGCGGAGTGTGCGCCAAGAAAAGAAGTCATAAGACCTGGAAGTTCACCGTTTATGTTGCTGGTGGCATGGCGAATTCTAATTCTGCCATCAGCAGCCTGAAGCAGATATGCAATTCATATCTTGGTAACAACTACGCTATTGAGGTAATAGACCTGCTTGAGCACCCCGAGTTGGCTCGTCAGCACCAGATTCTGGCAGTCCCCACCACGATAAGGACATATCCTCTTCCGGAAAGGAGGGTCATCGGTGACCTGTTGTCCCGCCCGGAGTTGGTGGTAGCCTTCCTGGAACTACCCACGCAACCGGCTTAAACGACGAGCCATCCCTGACCAGCCCCCTAACATTGTGCCAGCCCTAGAATGAATTTTCCGACCATTTGACCCGCACCCCGGTTCTCGCCCGCCCGGGAACTGATCGTCTGACGATATTCCCCTCCGCCGCACGACAAAACCAAGTGAGCATGAGCGCCCCATCCGACCATTCCTTGATTTCCCTTCATCCGCGTGGTATTTTGGATATCCAGCCTTCGTTAATTCCATGAAAAGCGCATATCGGATGGTCATGGTCGTCGCCTTCGCGGCCGCGCCCCTCCTCGCCCCCCTCTTTGTCCTCTTCCTCGCTTTCCCCTCCTCCCTTCCCGCCCAGGACCAGGTCAAAGATCCCGCCGCCCACGAGTATGTCGTCCGGGCCATCACTTTGGCCGTCACCGTCCAGGACACCCGGGGCCGGTTCGTCAACAACCTCTACGAGAAGGACTTTACCGTCTACGAGAACAACGTCAAGAAGCCCCTGACCTACTTCAGCCACGATTTCGGCGCCCCCCTCAGCCTGACCGTCCTGCTCGACGTCAGCGGCAGCATGGCCCTGCAGAACAAGCTCGACGAATGCAAGGTGCTCCTCAGCAACCTCGCCCGCCGCATCCTCCGCGCCCGTGACGAGATCGCCCTGCTCATCTTCGCCGACGGCCAGGTCCAGGTGGCGGCCAAGCATTCCACGGACAAGTCCGAATTCCTCCGCGTCCTCGAAAAGACCGAGGCCTGGGGCCAGACCGCCCTCAACGACGCCGTGGCCGTCTCGCCGGAGTTCGCCACGAGGGCCAGCAACGAAAAACGGGCCCTGCTGCTGATCACCGACGGCATCGAGAACGACAGCCAGGCCACACCGCAACAGGCCCTCGAGATCGCCCGGCGGGTCGACGTCCCCATCTACATCATCGGCTACAAGATCCCCCGGACCGAGCTCCAGCTCAAAGCGCACAAGCGCTCGGGCTCCCTGACCGCGGCCGGGATCGTCGAGACCCTCGAACGATTCTCCCGGGCCACGGGCGGCAAGACCTATTTTCTGGACGAGGCCTCGGCCCTCGAAGACATCCTGTGGGAGATCAAAAGAGAGCAGACCCATCAGTATATCATCGGATACACGTCCTACAGGGATACTGAGGACGTCTACCGGGGCATCCGGGTGACAACACCCGACTACAAGCACAAGGTCCGGACCCGCTTGGGGTACTGATCGACTCCCTGGTATCCCTTTACAATTCGCGAAAATTGGTATATTATTGATGCATAAGCTCAGGCATTTCAAGATCGCAAATGGCCTGAAGCCGTCAATCCAAATTATGGAGGAGGTTTCCATGAAGCGTCGTATTATCTTTGTCATCGGTCTGGTGGCCGTGGCGGCCCTGGTCCTGACCCCGGCCTGCGCCACCAAGAAGTTCGTTCTCGGCGAGACGGCCACGCTCGACCAGAAGGTCGAGGGCGTCGCCAACGAGGTCGAGGCCAACCAGAAGCGGCTCTCCGAGCACGATGAGAAGCTGACCACGATCGGCCAGCTGATCACCCAGCAGGACGGAAAGATCAAGGCCGTCGACGGGAAGGTCGAAGAGGTCAAGACCCTCATCCGCGGCAACCTCGTCCTCCAGGTGACCGTCAAGAACAGCGACGCCAAGTTCGCCTTCGATAGCGCCGAGTTGAGCGCCGAGGCCAAGGCCGTCGTCGACCAGTTCGTCCAGAGGCTCATCCAGGAGAACAAGGGCGTCTACATCGAGATCCAGGGCCACACCGACAACATCGGCTCCGACGCCGTCAACCTCCCCCTCGGCCACAAGCGGGCCGAGGCCGTCATGATGTACCTCTACAAGCAGCACCGCATCCCGCTCCATCGGATGTCCGTCGTCAGCCTGGGCAGCTCCATGCCCGTGGCCGACAACTCCAGCCGGGACGCCCGGAGCCAGAACCGCCGCGTGGAGATCCTGGTCTACGAATAAGAGCTAGCGTCTTTTTAGCGAATCAAGCCCCCGCCGGGGCAGGCGACTTGACGCCCCCTCCTGTCGTGAGACCGGAGAGGGCATGAAGGAGCTTGGCCCGGCGGGGTTTTTTTTGAAGAGGATTCACCGCGCGGTGGCGGCGGCGATGTCCCCTTCCCGGCCGAGAGTCCCCACTCCGACGACCTCGTAGGCGTAGGTCAGAGTGCTGTCGACACCCCGGTGCAGGTACCGGTAGGAGGCGGCCGTCGACCCCCTGGGGACCTCCGTGACGAGCTCCCGGCCGGAGCCGTCGTTCATGTAGATCCGGTAGGCCGTGACGCTCGTGTTCCGCGCGTTGTCATCCCAGCTCAGGATGTTGATGTATTCGGAGAGGATGAGGCTGCGGTTGAGCTTCTTTTCGGCCTTAAAACCGCTGGGGGCGTAGATATTATCGACGCTAATCGCCACGGAGTTCGAAGACGCCTGGCCGATCGTATCGTGGACGACGGCCCGGACCGTGTTCGCCCCGTTGGCCAGCATTTTTGTGTCCAACGAGAAGGAATACGGCGGCGCCGTCCGGCTCTCCCGGAACGTCGTGTTCGTGTAGAGGTCGACCCGGCTGACTCCCTTGTCGTCGCTCACGGAAACATCGACCGGGATGGTCCCATAGACGGCCTGCCCGGCGATCGGGCTCGAAATGCTGCAGTCCGGGGGAGCGTCGCCGGCAAAAACATCCAGGCTCATGGGGCTCGTCGTCCCCGTGATGTTGATGAGGCCCATGCCCGTCGCCATGCCGTCGTAGCGGTTCGTGTTCGGCGTCGTGAGCGGGCCGAGCATCATCCCGGCCTTGTAGTAATCGCCCGCGTCGGCCCAGGCGTCGAAATTCTCGATCTGCTCCAGGCCGTCCGCCTGGACGAGCCGCAGGAGCTTATGGTCCGTGTAGGAGTTGTCGTACAGGAAATTGTTGCCCGAGCTGTTGAGGCGGGAATCGACGTGCCAGACGACGAGGCCGTCGGAGCCGGTGAAGAGGTTCGCGTCGTTGCCGGTCCGTTGCCTGTTCTGGGCCATGAAGAACTCGGCGAAGATCTGCCCCGGAATGGCCGTCGGCATGAACAGCAGGGCATCGGGGTACAGGCCCGACGCCCGCAGCTCGACCGTCTGGTGCCCCGAGGAGACGACCGTCGGTTCGATCCAGTCCAGCATGAACTTCGAGAAGCAGCTGTGGTCGCCCGAGCTGTCCATGATGTCCAGCCCGCCGACCCCGCCGCGCGGCCCTACCGCGTCGTCGTAATCGTAATAGTCGGGGACGCCGAGGGCGTGGCCTGTCTCGTGGATGATGACCTTGGGGGTGAACGACCCGTTCGGGTAGTTTGAAAGCTCCCACTGCCAGGAGTAGTCGGTCAGCTTCTTGCCGTCGATGGTGTAGGTCGAATCCCAGAACCCGGTGAAATACCCCCACCAGAACTCGGCCCACTCCCCGCGGGGACCGGCCCAGAAGACGCAGAAGTAGTCGATGTCCCCGTCCCCGTCGTTGTCGTACTGGGTAAAGTCGTGGCCCTGCTGGTCGTAGTATTCCAGGGCTTCCTTGATCACAGTCTGACGACCCTGATAAGTCTCGTCGACCGTGTCCCGGGCATAGGGCGCCGTGTACCATCCGAGGACATGGCCCTCGATGTTCAGCTGGTCGTAGGACGACCTTCTATAGAAATTTCTCAAGCTCTCATATGGCAGCGTGCCCAGACCGTCCCCGAACAGCCGGGATTCGAAGGTTTCCGGGGTCGTCACGCCGGGATAGTCGTTGAAGGCGATGAGCAAGGCCAAAATCTTGACGTTCCCGCTCGTCGGCATCCCCCGCCAGGCCGGAGGCGGCGCGAAGACCTCGGAGATCTGTTGAGACGTCATCCCCTTCCGCTGCAGGGACAGGCTGCTGACTTTCCGGACAAGGCGCTCCTGCATCCGCTCGGGAAGCTTATGGTTCCCGAATTCCCTGGCCTGGGCGCTGCGCATGGCCAGCGTGCCGTCCATCCGGTATTTCATGAGCTGCTCCCTGGTCGGGGGCTCGAGGGCCAAGGCCGTGGCCGCGCCGAAAACCAGGAGACCTACGACGGCCAGGGCCGTCAGGGCGTTCTTTCGGTCTTGGTTCATGGTTCCGCTCCCTTGCCTCTCCATTCTAAGTTGGGATGAGCGACCTGTCAAACCGGCACCTTCAGGTTAGTCGCTGAAGGCCGGCGCCCGCCCGGGGGAAGCTTTCATTTCGCGGGCCCCTTGAGCTCGATGCCGTGCCCCGCGGGATAGAGCCCGGGGATCGAAACGGGCAGCCTCCCGCCGATATCCATCTCCCCCATGAGGGCCCGCGGCGCGATCCGCTGGGTCTCGGGCGTGTTCCTGTAGAGGCAGAGATAGGCGTCGACCTCCGGGAAATGACGCAGGAAGTAGGGGCTGCCGAACGAGACGACCGCGACGCCCGGCCCGTTCTCCGCGGCCGCAAGCCTCTTGATCAGGTCGGCGTGCCGGGGTTCGAGGTCGACGCTGCCCTTGCCGGCGCTGACCCGGGAAAAGAGGGCCACGACGACCGTCCCCGCACCCGACGCCCCCGCGAAGGCCTCGTCGAGGGCTTCCTGGCCGGTGTCGCCGTCGGCGTAGAAGGCGGCCGCCGCCGGGAACCGCTTCCTCATCTCGGCGACGAAGGTCCGGCCGGCGAAGTAATCGCCCAGGTCGCTGCTCAGCGACAGGACGGCGACCTTCCGGCCCGCTCCCGCCAGAGGAACAACACCTCCCTCGTTCTTGACCAGGGTCACCGAGCTTTCGAAAGTCTTGAAGGCCTGATCGAGAAAGGCCTTGGGCGCGATCTTTTGGCTGAGCGCGTCGACGTCGACCAACCGCTCCCGGTGGAGCCCGAGGGAGGCCTTGGCCTCGAGGACCCGCCGGACCGCCTCGTCGATCCGCCGCATCGGGATCTTGCCGTCCCGGGCGGCACCGGCGAGGTAGGCGATGACCTTGGCCGGCTCGGGCGGCAGGAGGAGCAGATCCACACCCGCCTGCAGGGCCCGGAGGGAAGCTTCTTCCGTCGAGAAAGCGCTCGTCACCCCGGCCATTTCCATGGCGTCCGTGACGACCAGGCCGTTGAAGCCCATCTTCCCGCGCAGGAGCCCCGTCATGATGGGCTCCGAGAGAGTCGCCGGAAGGCCCGGGGTCGGGTCGAGGGCCGGGACGAAGAGATGGGCCGTCATGACCGCCTTGACCCCGGCTTCGACGGCTTTCCGGAACGGCTCTAATTCGACCCTCTCGAGCCTGTCGAGGCCGGCCCCTATGGTCGGCAGCAGGCTGTGGGAGTCCTGGTCGGTGTCGCCGTGCCCGGGGAAGTGCTTGGCCGTGGCCATCATCCCGTGATCCTGGACGCCCCGGATGAAGGCCGCGCCGATGCGCCCGACAAGCCCGGGGTCTTCGCCGATGGCCCGGGTGTTGATGATCGGGTTGTCCGGGTTGATGTTGACGTCGACGACGGGGGCGTAGGTCATGTGGATGCCCATGGCCCGGCCCTCGAGCGCCGTGATCCGGCCCATTTCATAGGCCAGCTCCTCGGAGCCTGCTGCCCCGAGCGACATGAGCGGCGGGAAGAGGGTCGCGTTCGTGATCTGGTTGCCCGTCCCTCTCTCGAAGTCCGAGGCCATGAGGAGCGGGACGCGGGCCAGCTTCTGGAAATCGTTGGCCAGCCGGGCCGTCTCGTAGACCTCCCCGCCGAACAGGATGAGCCCGCCGATCCCGCCGCGGACGACGAGGTCGTTGAGCTCGGCGAGATAATCGCTGTCGCTGTTCCGGAACTCCCCGGCGAAGCGGCAGGCCACGAGCTGGCCGACCTTTTCCTCGACGCTCATCCCTCTCAGGGTCCGTTCGACCCACCCGGCTTCGGGGCCTGCCGGGGCCTTCTCCGTTACGGGCGCGGGCCCGCGAGCGCAGCCCGCTGCGAAAATGATCATCAGCGCGGCGAAGAGATAAACAAGCCAGTCGTGCCAAGTCTTCATGTCAGAAACGCACCAAGGCATGGATGTCGATCCCGGGGTGGGCCCTGGCGATGTTCTCCATGCCGTGCAGGAACGAGAGCTCGACGACCGCGCCGAAGCCGATGACCTCGCCGAAGAGCTTCTTGACCAGGTCGATGGCGCTCGTCGACGACGATCCCGTGGCGATGAGGTCGTCGATGATGAGGACCCGCTGGCCCGGGGCCACCGCGTCCCGGTGCATCTCGAAGTATTCGACGGCGTACTCGTTGGGGGCCTGGACGCCGACGCATTCCCGCGGCAGCTTGCCCTTCTTGCGGATGACGGTCAGGCCCAGCCGCAGCTCCCGGGCCAGGCCGGCCGCGAACAGGAAGCCCCGGGACTCGATGCCGGCGATGATGCCGGGCTTTTTCGGCCCGGCCCAGGCGGCCAACTCGTCGATGACGAAGTTGAAGGCCGAGGCGCTCTGGACGACGGGCGTGATGTCCTTGAAGACGATACCCGGCTTGGGGAAGTCCGGGACGTCGACGATGAAAGATCTGAGGTCGATGGCCATGGGCAAGTCCTTTCGGGCGCGGCGCCGGGATTGGGGACAGCTTAAAATTTACAGGCAAACGCGCCGGATTGTCAATTTGGAAATCCGGCCCCGTTTCCCGGGGAGCCCCGAAATGGACTATACTAAGGACGAGGACGCCATGCGCATCGACTATTCGCTCTACCTGGTCGCCGACACCGCGTCCGCCTTCGGCCGCGACCTGCCGGCGCTCGTCGCCTCGGCCGTCGAGGGCGGGGTGACCGTGGTCCAGCTGAGGTCCAAGGCGCTCCCTCTTCGCGACTTCCTCGAGCTGGCCGTCTGGCTCAAGGGGCCCCTCGATAAGGCCGGAGTGCCCCTGCTGATCAACGATCGGGCGGACGTCGCCCTGGCCTGCGGGGCGGCCGGCGTCCATCTGGGCCAGGACGACCTGCCCTTGCCCGAGGCCAGGCGGATCCTGGGCGCGGAGCGCGTCATCGGCGTGTCGGTCAACACCTTGGAGGAGGCCCTGGACGCCGAGAGGTCGGGAGCCGATTACGTCGGGCTCGGGCCGATTTTCCCGACCTCGACGAAAGAGACCCGCCTGGCCGTCGTCGGGCCGGAGGGCGTCGCCCGGCTCAAGGCGGCCTTGACCATCCCCGTCGTGGCCATCGGCGGCATCACGGCGGCCAACGCCCCAAGCCTAGCCCGGGCCGGGGCGGACGGGATCGCCGTCGTCTCGGCCATCCTGGGCGCCGCGGACGCGAGGCGGGCGGCGGCGGAGCTCCGGTCGGCTTTCGGCCGCTAGGCACATCTGAGGAGGCTTTCAAGGAGGGCATGATGAAAAGCATTGGACGACGGCGGCGGCTTTATTCCGCTTTGGCGGTGATCTTCCTGGCCTTGCTTGTTGCCTCGCCGGGGGCGCATCCTGCGGTCGGCGGCCAAGACGCCGAGAAGGAGATCCTGAAGGTCGAAAACGCCATCCGCGTCCTCGAGGAGATGATGAAGGAGTCCGACAAGAGCATCCCCCTGGGACTCCTCGAAAGATGCGCCGGGATCGCCGTCATCCCCGATGTCATCCGGGCCGGTCTGGTCATCGGGGCCCGTCACGGCAAAGGGGTCCTTCTTGTCCGCAAGGACGGCGCCGGGTGGAGCGACCCGGTGTTCATCGATATCAAGGGAGGGAGCCTCGGCTGGCAGGTCGGCGTCCAATCGGCCGACGTCGTCCTGGTCTTCATGACGGGCCGGAGCATCGAGAACATCGCTGCGGGGCAATTCACCCTGGGCGCGGACGCGGGCGTGGCCGCCGGGCCTCTGGGGCGGCAGGCCGAGGCCAGCACGGACACCGAGTTCAAGGCCGAGATCCTGTCCTACTCCCGGAGCCGCGGCCTATACGCGGGGATCACGCTCCAGGGGTCGTCGATCCAGGTGGACCGCAAAGCCAACGGGAATTTCTACGGCCGCGACGGGATCACGGCCCGGGATATCCTCGACGGAAAGGCCCCTCAACCTCCGGCTGTCGCGGCCGGGCTCAAGCGGGCCTTGGCCGGGGTCGAGCAGGAAAAATAACGGCTATCCTGCGCTCGCCATCGGCGCCGGCCTCGATCCGAACGCGGACGCCGTCCAGGGGGAACGGCAGCTTCTCAGCCCATTCGACGACGACGATCCCCTGCCCCAGGAGGTCTTCCCAGCCGAGGTCCAAGATCTCGGCCTCGCGGTCGAGCCGGTAGAGATCGATGTGGAAAACGCGGTGCCGGCCCTCGTAGATGTTGACGAGGGTGAAGGACGGGCTGCAGACCCGGTTGGGGTCGGCGACCCCGGCCCCGGCGGCCAGACCCTTGGCGAAGACCGTTTTCCCCGCTCCCAGCTCGCCGGTCAGCAGGACCACTTCCGTCCCTTTAAAGGCCGAAGCCATCTCCTCGGCCAAGCGGAAGGTCTCTTCCGCCGAGCGGGTCACCCACGTCCGAGCGCTCATTCCTCTTCCAGCTCGACCAGGGCCTGGGGCAGATACCGGACGATGCGGCCGGCCAGGAGCGACCTCTCCCCCATCTTTTCGGCGGCGATGTCGCCGGCCAGGCCGTGAACGTAGACCGCCGACAGGACCGCGCCGAGAATGTCTTTTTCCTGGATGATCTGAGCGGCGATGAGGCCGCTGAGGACATCCCCCGTTCCGCCCGTGGCCATGCCGGGGTTGCCGGTCGGGTTGACGAAGACCCGGCCGTCGGGCGCCGCGATCAGGGTCCGGTACCCCTTGAGAACGAGATAGACACCGTATTTCGCGGCGAACTCGGGAGCCAGGGCCAGACGGTGCGCGAGGACCTCGGGGACCGTTCGGCCCGTCAACCGGGCGAACTCGCCCGGGTGGGGCGTCAGGACGGCGGGGCGCTTGAGCCGGCCCAGGATGTCCGGGCCGGAAGCGATGATGTTGAGCCCGTCGGCGTCGATGACGGCCGGGATCTTCAGCTTCGGCAGAAGCCCGCGGACGAAATCGGAGGTCGAGGGGTCCGTGGACATCCCGGGCCCGATGAGAACGGCGTTTTTCCCCTCGAGAAGCTCGAGCGCGCGCGGCAGGGCCTCCCGGGCGATCGTTCCCTTCGGCGTTTCGGGGAGCGGCTCGGTCATGAGCTCGGCCATGGACCGGGCCACGACGGGCTGGGCGCTCTCCGCGGTGGCCACGGTGACCAGCCCGGCCCCCATCGCCAGGGCGGCCCTGCCGGCCAGGACCGCGGCGCCCGTCTTGCCGACGGAGCCGCAGAGCGCGAGGAGATGCCCGTAGGAACCTTTGTGGGAATCCCTCTCTCTGGGCTTGAAAAACGGCCGGACCGCCTCCTCCTCGACGAATTCGAGCTTGAGCTCCGGGCGGTCGAAGAGGAACGGCGGGATGCCGATCGGGGCGACGATGAACTCTCCGACGCAGTCGGCCGCGGGCGGGAAGATGTGGGCGATCTTGGGGGCGGCCAGGGTCACGGTCAGATCGGCTTTGACGCAGGGGCCGATCGTTTCGAAGGTGTCCGCGGACAGTCCCGAGGGGATGTCGACGGACAGCCTGAAGCCCCGGGCCGCGTTGATATCCGCCACGACGCGGGCGAACAGCCCGTCCAGGGGCTTGAGGAGCCCGGTGCCGAAAACGGCGTCGATAATGACGGTGGCTTGGAAGACCTTGGTCCGCAGCTTGTTCCATCGGGCCGGCGTGCGGACCTCCTCGACCGGCAGGCCCATGTTCAGGGCGATCCGCAGGTTCGTCGCCGCGTCCCCTTTGACCTCGTCCTTCGAGGCCAAGAGCAGGACCTCCGGGCGGGCGCCGTCGAGATGAAGGTGACGGGCGACGACGAAGCCGTCCCCGCCGTTGTTGCCCTTGCCGGCGACGACGACGATCCGCAACCGCTCCGGGTCCGGGAAGAGCTCCCGGAGGGCCCGGACGACCTGCAGGCCGGCGTTCTCCATGAGCACGATCCCCGGGATGCCCAGGTCCTCGATGGCCGTCCGGTCGATCTCTCTCATCTCGCGGGAGGTCAGGATCTTCATGGCATCTCCTCCGGCAGCCGCGCTTCGTCCGCGTCGGCTGCCCGAATTCGAGGCGATTTTACCACAAAACGCGCCTGCGGGTGTCCTCCGGGTCAGCTCCGTGTTTTTTCTCGGGCTGGAAGGCCCGCAGGGCAGAGACCTCAATTTATTGTGCCCTCCCGGCATTTATCCACAAGATATTGACAATCTCGATGTCGATGTGCTAATAAGCGGCCATAGGAAGAATTCTCATTCCGATCCCGTCCGGCAGTTAGGGAGGGTTGTTCAAATGAAGAGTCCTGCATCATCCCCATCGCGCTTTCGCAAAGTCCCCTGGCAGCTCATCGTCGTGTTCGTCCTTCTCGCGGCCGGGCTGTTCACGCTTTCCCGCTACTTTTACACGGTGCAGATGAGGCACGCCCGGACTTTCAAGCACAACGAGCTGACCACCGTGGCCGAGCTCATGGCCCTCCAGGTCGCCGAGTGGCGGAACGAGCGGCTGGCCCTGGCCACGACCATCTTCGAGAACAGGATCCTTGCCACACGGACGAAGCACATCCTCGAGGACGACCGGGCCGAGAGGCATAAGGCCGACGCCCTGGAGGGCCTGGCAGAAGCCTTGCGGCTGGAATTGAGCCCCATCTCCTGTCCGGCCTGGCCGCCGGGCAGAGCAAAGAGATTGTACTGTCCGTAGAGGGCCTGCATTTCTTCCAGGCCGCCCCGTTCGTAGAGCCAGATGTTGTAAAGTTCGGCGTCCAGGCCGAAGGGGGCCGAGCCGAATGCGGTGAAGGCCTCGTTTTTGCCTTTCCAGTATCCCGGCCAGTCATGGCCGGCATCGAAGGAGCCCTTGCTGACGGCGTCGAAAATCTCCATGGCGGGAACGAGTTCACCGGCCGAATAGGCCTTGATGTCCAGGCGTCCGCCGGAGGCCAGGCGCACCGTGTCGCAG
>JAWOHF010000312.1:0-3745 GCA_046496285.1 Candidatus Aminicenantota bacterium | reverse complement strand
CGCCGTGAAGGGTCTCCAGCAATTCATCGATGTTTCGATCGGCACGCTCCATCGCCGCCAGCCGGCTCGCGTTCTCGCTCGCCAGGGATTCGGCGCACGCCCGGAACAGCGAGACAAAGAGGTATTCGCGGATCAAGGCCCTTAAGGTCGCGACCCTCCCCCCAAGAACCTCGGGCAGATTGACCGTCGGCCACCGAAGGCCGGCGATCCCGCTGCGCCAGGCTTCATCCAGAGGCAACAGCCGCTGACCAACCGGCTCGAAAATCGGTCCGACGTCGTGGCGATTGTAGAATAGATGAAGCGCGTCGCCCCCTTCCCCCCCAGGGCGCGCCTCGCTCTCCAACAGTATCCGTCCGACCAGCGGAGTGATGGCCTTGACGGAGCTCGGCACGGCAAAGAGCCCCACCGGAGGCAGGCCCGCGTCCGCCAAGCGCGCATGAACGCGCTCGCCGACGGCCCAGACCCGGGGTCGGCCGCCGAGCCCCGCAAGGGCCTCGATCGCATGATCCGCGACCACCTCGTTGAACCGGCCCACCAGCCCCTGATCGGAGCCGAACACCACGGCGCCGACCGTGCCCGCATCATCCCGCCCATTCCGCTTGGCCGGCACGGCCGCCGGCTCGCTCATCCGAAAACTGACGCTCAGCCCCAGCTCCACGGCCCTGGTGTAGTCGCCCAACGCGCGCACCGATTCCTCGTATTGACCGATGCTCGAAGCGGCCAGGGCCTTCATCGTCCGGACCACCGACTGGAGGTCGCCGGCGCTGTCGATCTTGCGGCGCAGATCGGCCGCGGTCTCGCTCACGGCGTCTCCTCGCGCTCCGCCGCCCCCTCCCCCTCCGTCTCCGCCTCCGCGTCCTCCTTGGCCTCCGGCCCGGAATCGCGCGCAGGCTCGGCCTCGTCCTCCGGCTTCGGCAGAAAACCCTCGAGCGATCTGCGGGCGATCTCGACGATCGTCTCGCGGTCCTCGTCGCTCAGCTCCCGGGCGGTATCGAAGCCCGCGACGATCTCCTCCGGCAGATCCGCCGCCGCCTCCCGCACGGCCCGCTCGGCGTCCTTCATCCGATCGAGCGGCACCGGGTCGAACAGACGCGCGTTCAACGCCAGCAGCACGGCGATCTGCGCGGGCACAGGAACCGGAGCGAATTCCGGCTGCTTGAGGCAGGCGCGGATCCGCCGTCCATGCTCGATGATCTTGCGGGTGTCTTCGTCCAGCCGGGCCCCGAACCGGGTGAAGGCCTCGAGCTCCTCGAACTGGGAGTAGGCCAGCTTCAGGTCGCCGGCCACGGCCCGATAGCTCGCCCTCTGCGCCTTGCCTCCGACGCGCGAAACGGACTTGCCGACGTCGACCGCGGGCAGCACGCCCAGCGAGAACAGCGACGGCGAGAGATAGATCTGTCCGTCGGTGATGGAGATCAGGTTGGTCGGGATGTACGCGGACATGTTCTGCGCTTCGGTCTCGATGATGGGCAGGGCGGTGAGCGACCCTCCCCCGCGCTCCTCGCGCAGATGCGTCGCCCGCTCCAGCAGTCGCGAATGGATGTAGAAGATGTCGCCCGGGAAGGCCTCGCGGCCGGGCGGCCTGCGGAGCAGCAGCGAAAGCTCGCGATAGGCCCGGGCGTGCTGCGTGAGGTCGTCATAGACGATCAACACGTCGCCGCCCGCTTCCATGAAATGCTCCGCGATGCTCGTCGCCGCGTAGGGGGCCACGTAGGCCAGGCCGGGCGGGTCGTCGCCTTCGGTCACGACCACGACGGTGTGATCCATGGCGCCCTTCTCTTTCAAGACGGCCACGGCCTTGGCCACCGACGCGGCCCGCTGCCCGATGGCGCAATAGACGCACGTGACATCCCGGCCCTTTTGGCTGAGGATGGTGTCCAGGGCGATGGCCGTCTTGCCCGTCTGCCGGTCTCCGAGGATCAGCTCGCGCTGCCCCCGGCCGATCGGGATGAGCGCGTCGACGACCTTGAGCCCGGTCTGCAGCGGCACGGTGACCGGCGCGCGGTCCACGATGGCCGCGGCCGGGCGTTCGACGGGCACGCGCCCCTCCGCGGCCACCGGCCCCTTGCCGTCGAGCGGCCGCCCGAGCGGGTCGATGACCCGCCCCAGCAGCCCGCC
Organism: Candidatus Aminicenantota bacterium; assembly: GCA_046496285.1. GTDB lineage: Bacteria > Acidobacteriota > Aminicenantia > Aminicenantales > Saccharicenantaceae > RBG-16-66-30. The sequence goes on along the minus strand of JAWOHF010000312.1, from coordinate 1,627 downwards.
GCCCACGGCCACGTCCATGACCCGGCCCGTTCGCTCGACCTCGTCCCCGGCATTCAGGGACGAATAGGGGCCGAGCAACACGACGCCGATCTCGTCCGGGTCCACGTTGAACGCGATGCCGTACACGCCGCCGGGGAACTTGATCAGCTCCTCGAACCCCGCGCCGGGAAGCCCGGAGACAAGGGCGACGCCCGTGGATACCCTGGTGATCTCGCCGACCTCTTGGGGCGCCAATCGCGGCGCGTGTCCCTCCCGCGCCCGGCGCACCCCGGCGAACGCGTGGTCGATCACGTCCCGCAGGTTCTCCGCATCCCGTTTCATTGGCTCTTCGCTTCGGGCTCCGCGTCTTCTTCGTCTTCTTCGGTCCGAGGCCCGGCGCCGACCAGCTCGCCGATCCCCTTTTCCAGCGACGTCAGATAATTCGCGAGGCTCCAGGCCACTTTTTGCCCGTTCGCGGTCAGCTCGATCCCGCCGATCAGGTCCGGCGCGGTCTCGAACCGGACGCGCACCTCGGCCGAGAAGGTTTCCTTGATCGCCTCCTGTATCGCCTCGCGCTGTTCCTTGGGCAGCTCGAGCGCGCTGCGCACGACGGCCGGCTCGGAGGCCGTCTCGAGCGCCTTGCCGAATCTCTCTTTCGCCCCGCCGTCCATCTCCCTCAAGCGGCGCGTGAACACCTCGGCCAGGCGTTCTTCGAGGCTCGTCCCGGCCAGGTCCGCGAGCGCTTTTCGGGCGATGGCCAGCACTTCCTCCTGGGCCCGGCGCGCGATGGCGTCATTGAGGCTGCGGGCGTCGCTCTTCAGCGTTTCCTGTCGCTTGGCGCTCAGCGCCTCGGCCGCCTTCCGGGCCTCCTCGACGAGCCGGTGCCGCTCGGCGGCCGCCTCCTCCTTCGCCCGGCCCAGCAGGTCGGCGCGCCGCCGGTCGATGTCCTCGTTCTTCTTCCGGAACTCGTCGCGCTCCGCCGCGGCCTCGGCTCTCTTCTCGTCGGCGTCGGCGAGCTCCGCGGCGATCCGCTTTTCGCGCGCGTCGATGGCCTTGAGGATGGGCTTGTAGAGGAAGCGCTTCATCAGCCACAACAGGATGAGGAAATTGAGAACTTGGGCGCCGACGGTGAACCAATCGAAGATCATGGCCTAATTTCCCGCGGCTTGGGCGACGACCTGTTTCCAGAACGGGTTGGCGAAAATGAGGATCATCGTGACCACGAAGCAGTAGATGGCCGTGGATTCGATCATGGCCAGGCCGACGAACAGGGTCCGGGTGATGGTGGCCGAGGCGTCGGGCTGCTGGGCCAGCGAGCTCAGCGCGGTCGAGACCGCGCGGCCCTCGCCCAGCGCTGGCCCGATGCAGCCGATGCTGATGGTGAAGCCGGCGGTGACAATGGACGCTACCGCGATGATTGTCATGCTGTCCATGGGAGATCCTCCTTCGTGAGACGATTGGATTCAATTGACGATCGGGTAAACTGCATGCGGGTTATGCTTCGTAGCGTCAGCCTTTCAAGAGCGGCTTTCGTTTCGTGGTTCATGGTTCAATGTCCGGCCTCGGGTTCAGCCTCGGGCCCACGGGCGCGCGTCGCGGCCGCGATGTAAACCGTGGCCAAGATGAAGAAGATATAGGCCTGCACCAT
>JAWOHF010000130.1:0-4065 GCA_046496285.1 Candidatus Aminicenantota bacterium | reverse complement strand
TCATCCGAGATATCGAGGCCGTCGAAGCCCATGGTCAAAGCGGAGGAGATGTAGACGAAACGCTTCAGGGGCGTCCCTGAGGACCGGAGCCGGCTGACAAGGTGAACCGTCGTGTCGTAGATATTCCGGCGGCACTCCTCGTCGCCGGCCATATCGGAAACGAGTGCCGCGGCATGGACGACATACGGGGTTTCGTCCGGGAAGGCGATCCCTTCCGGCTTCCGGAGGTCCCCTCTGATGAGACGGACGTCGAGGCCTTCGAGGAAACGGAGGTCGGAGGATTCCCGGACCAGACCGTCGACCTGCCAGCCAAGGCCGAGGAAATGACGGCAGAGGTTGGACCCGATGAACCCGTTGGCGCCGGTGATCAGGACGCGGTTCACGGGGACTCCGCGGGGCTTGTCCCGGCCCATCGGTTCCACGCCCTCTGAAGACCCGGCGAGAGGAGAAGGACGGGGACGGCGGCGGCGATGCCGATGACCATGTCGGAGAAATAGTGGAATCGGCCGTACACCGTGGAAACGTAGACGGAAAGGATGACCGGGGCTAGGGCCCAGAATCCCCATCGGGTGTACTTCAGGGACGTGAACCACATGACCGTGGCCGCGGCGCAGTGGGGGCTGGGGATGGTCCCGCCCGGGGCATGGTAATTCGTCCGGATGTACTCGGCGGCATGTCCGAATCCGCGGACGGGCAGAGGCTCCGTCAGGAGGTCGCGGACCTTGTCCCAGTGCAGGGGGCCCATGACGGGGAACAGGATGAAACCCAGTCCGCAGACGATGTTGATCAGGCCCAGCCGGAAAAGATAGTCCTCGTTGGCCTCCTCTCCGTGGCGGAAAAAAATGACGGCCGCGAGAAGCGGATAGAAGACGACGTAAGCCACATAGACGAAGAACATCCAATCCGATAACAGGGGAGAGTAGAGCTTCTGGATCCAAACCAGCGGCTGGACGTCGAACAGGGCACTCTCCCAGCGGAGCACGGCGTCGTCGTTCCAGGCGAAGAACAGGAGCTGGAGGTCGCGGCTCGTGAGGTAGATCTGAAGGTACATGATCTGGACGGAAGCCGTCCGGAGAAGGAAGCGGGCCCCTTTGGGTCGAAGGCGCCGGAGGGCCGCGATGGAGGCCAGGTAGAGGGACAGCCAGAGCGCGTGTCTGCCGATGACGGGCCAGGGATGCTCCAGCCGTCCTTGGAAGACGACAGCCAGAAGGATGAGGAGGGAACTGCCCCCGAGGACAACGGCGTCCGCCGGACGGAGAGAGAGGCCGGTGGTGCGGATGGATCTGGAGGCGTCCATCCTCAGGCGTCCTTTCCCTGCTGGCGGGTCGGTTCGTGCTTCGCGGCTTCCACCGCCCGCCGGACGGAATCCCGCATGGATCTTTCCGGCCGGAAATCCAGCTCCCGCTCGAACTTCGAAGCGTCGTAGGTCCAGAAGTGCCTCCTGCCGGCCCGGACGATCTCCCGGGTCAGGCGGGGTGTGCGGCCCCTGAGGCGCGCGGCTCCTTCCGAGAGCCAGGCCGCCGCCAACTGAACAGCGTAGGGGATAGGCAGAACCGGTCCCCGAATGCCGGTCTCTTCACGGACGGCCCGGACGATCTCCCGCCAGGCGTAGGCCCGGCCGTCGGTCACGAAATAGGTCCGTCCGATACTCCGGGGGTCTTCGGCCGCCAGGATCAGGGCCCGGACGAGATCCGCCACGTCGATGAGGTTCGTTTGGGGGCGCCCGTTGCCGACGGACGGCGCGATCCGCCGCCGCATCATCTTGACGGCTTCCTCGAGTTCGGGCTGGCCGGGGCCGAGCACGTTCGGGGGCCGGAGGATGGTCACCGGGAGGCGGTCCCGGGCGGCCAGGACCAGCTTTTCCGCTTCGAGTTTGCTGCGGCCGTAGTCGGAGACGGGCCGGGGCTCGTCGTCCTCGTCGGGGGTCTCACCCTCCGGGCTCGGCCCGGCCGCGGCGATGCTCGACACGAAGAGGAACCTCTGGAGCCCGGGCCCGGCCGCAAGGCAGGCTTCGACGAGATTCCGGGTGCCTTGGACGTTGGCCGATCCGTAGGCCTTCCCGTCGGGGGCGCTGATGACCGCAGCCAAATGAAAAACGATGTCCTTATCCTGGACGGCGGACGTCAGGGACGGCCTGTCACGAAGATCCCCGAGGGCGAGGGATACCGGGCGGCCCTGAAGGAGGCCCGTCCGGCTCGTCGGGCGCACCAGACAGGTCACCTCGTCGCCCCTGCGGACGAGCTCTCTGACGAGGTGGCCCCCGATGAAGCCGCTGGCGCCCGTGACCAGCGCTCTCATGCCGCCCTGTCCGTCATCCGGCCTCCGGAGCCACTCAGAATGGGCTTGATTCTAACAGAAGCCCGGGGATAAAAAAAGTCACGAGGAGCCGGTGCGACCGGGCCGGGCTTACTTCCCCTTGTCGGCGGCCAGAGTCCCGGCGGACATGAACGCCCGGGGGGACATCTCCTGGATCCAGACGCGGATCGTGTCGAGCGGGGCGCCGATGGAATCGTGGACGGCGCACGTGACGGCCGCGAGCAGGGCCTTCTTCTGTTCGTCGGTCCGGCCTTCGAGCAGATGGATCTCGATGAGCGGCATGGGCGGCTCCTTTCGCCCCCCATTCTATCAAAATACGGGCGCCCGGTTGACTTTGCCTTGGGCTTCTGGTAAACAGGAGAGCGAAGGCGGGCCAGAATGACCATTACGACACGAGACACCGACGGCGTCGTCATCTTCGACATATCGGGAGAGATCCGGCGCTCCGAGAACATGGAGACAACGCTCCACCGACTGGTGAAAACCCATCTGGACCGGGGCCAGCGCAAGATCATGCTCAACCTGGAGAAGGTGGAGTTCATCGACAGCTTCGGGGTGGGGGAGATCCTCGCCAGCTACATCTCGACCCAGAACCTGGGCGGGCAATTCAAGCTGTTCAACATCTCCAAGAAGCTGCTCCTCATCTTCCAGATCACCATGCTGACCAAAGTCCTCGACATCTACGAGGACGAGGACTGCGCCCTGCGGAGTTTCGGGCAGGCTTGATCGGGCCGGCGCTGACGGGGGGGGGCCATGTCTGACGCCCGTCTCAACGCGTTCCTGAACAGGTTCGCCGATGTCCGCGCGGCCGAGACCCGGGCCGCGACCTACCTGTCCACCTTCTTTTTCCTGACCACCTTCTCGTTCTACATCATCAAGCCGGTCAAAGAGAACTTCCTGATCGGGGTCACGCCCGCCTGGTGGCCGTACGCGGACCTGGCCACGGCCCTCCTCATCGGCTTCGTCGTGGCCTTCAACGCCAGACTCATCAACCATCTGCCCCGACGGGTCTACATGACGGGGACCATCCTCTTTTTCGTCTCCTCCCTGTTCGTTTTCTGGTACGTCTTCGACACCAGCCAGCAGTTTCTGGCCCGCACGCCCGTGATCCACTCTTCGGCCATTTTCGGGGCCATTCCCTTTCAGGTCATCATCCACAACATCTGGCCGTTCCCCGTGTTCGCCTTCTGCTTTTTTTCCGACGTCTTCATCGCCATGTCCGTCACTCAGTTCTGGATCGCGGTCAACGACACGTTCGACCCCTACCAGGCGAAAAGGCTGATCGGGTTGTTCGTCTCGGGGGGCCTGCTGGGCGGGATCGCCGGCGCCCTCCTGACGTCCCTTCTCGTCCGTGTCGTCGGACCCGAGAACCTCCTGCTCTTCTGCCCGGGGATCCTCCTGCTCGTCCTGGCGACCGTCCATCTCGTCCACGGAGAGCAGAGGAAAATACGGGGAGAGTCCGAACCCCCGTCGCCCGGCCCCAAGGCCCGGGTTGGATATCTGGAGAGCGTCGCGGCCGTCCGGAAGAACAAATACCTGCTCCTCCTGGCCGGTCTCCTGGCCTCGGCCATGGTTGCGGGATCGCTCATCAATTTCCAGTTCAAGATCGTGGTCAGGGATTTTTTTTATGAGTCCGACATCGGCCGGACCTCGTTCCTGGGAAATTTTTACCTGGGGGTCCTCCTTCTCTCGGCCGTGTTCCACTGGGCCGCGACGGGTCGGGTGCTGAGGAACTTCGGCATCCGCCTG
>JAWOHF010000087.1:0-3426 GCA_046496285.1 Candidatus Aminicenantota bacterium | reverse complement strand
GGCAGGAGATGAACCGCAAGCGGTAATTCTTTGGGGTCGGACCTCAGCTTTATTAATAATATCAATAAGTTAAGGGGATTATAAGGGGGCCTTACAGATTGAAATGTGTGTTTTTTCGGCCAAAAAATGATTTATTGATCGACAGCGGCGTGACTATTCTCTTGCCTTCGATCATTTTTTGTTTTTTGCGTAAAAAATGCGCGCTTCAATCAATAGGAGTTCATGAAAATCAGGCTTAACCTATTGATAAAATGAGAAATCCTGAGGTCCGACCCCAAGCTAAACCAAGCTAAAACCGGTACGAGACTTTCAGCAGGAAGATGTTATCGCCGGGGGCGGAGAACAGATCGCCGAGGTCCCGGCCCAATCTCAGGCTCCCCGGGTTCGCGAAATCGGCCCGGTTCTGCGTCCACACGAAGTAAAGCAAGCTCCCCGGACGATACTCCCACCTCAGGACAACCGTCCCCCGCAGCGACTTGTAGTTGAAATCCGGATTGGCGAACGAGAACGGCGCCGCCGCTCCCCCCTCTCCGTCCGGGTCGACCGTATACGCGTCGCTCACCGGATCGTAAACGATCGTTGACGCCTCCGCGCCTCCGCCGCTCCCGCCACCCGCGCCTTCCCCGTACACGTTGTACTCATACGTCTTCGGCGCCGCGAGCTCCTTGAACCGGTCGTAGTGCCCGACCGCGATGAACGGCTGCACGTACGCCTGAAGCGTCAGCCGCGGCGTGAACGTCCAGTCGAGCCGCACCTCGCTCCCCAGCACCTTCTGGTCGATGCGCCCGAACACGTACCGCGCGCCGAACGTCTCCGTCATCAACTCGTCCGTAACCCGCCGCACCCACTGGATCTCACTTGTCTCGAACCCCAGCGTCGGCCCGACCGACAGGCTAAAATTCGATCCCGGCTTCCAGCGCACCGAGAACTGCCCGTTCCATTGGCTCCCGTCCCGCGGCCGCTGGTAGGTCGTCCCGCCGACCTCAAACACGACCGGCTTGCGGCTGTCGGTCGTCACCCCCAAGTCCACCTGCCACCCCGACGGGACGAGGGCCAGCGGCCCGCCCCGCGTCAGGTTCTTGTTGATCGTATCGGGGTTATATGCGAGCATCGTGTTGACGTTCCAGAAGTTCCGCAGCTGCCCCTCGAGCACCAGCAGCCCGCCGTCCCAATTCTTGTTGCCGCCGAAGTCGTAGTTGCGGAACCACCCCCCCATGACCAGCGCGCTCAAAAACACCTTGCCCGGCTTCGTCCACTGATACCCCGGCAGGAACTGCAAATTGATGACGTCGGAGCCGCCCTGCTGGAACCCCGCGTCGTTCGGATTGAATCCCGGCGAGATCGCCCCGACATTGGCCAGCACGAGCAGGTTCCCGCGCTGCTTGGCCAAATTCAGCCGCGCCCCCCACCCGCTGAGCGATGTCGCCGTGGGGTCCAGCTCGACATGAGTCGCGTCCGGCCGCTGGAAGTAGTGCATCGACGAATTCTGCAGCCGCCAGATGTCCTCGACGGTGCCCGCCACGCGCGTTCCCCCGGCCCATCCGCCGACGACCCAGCCTCGCTTTCTGTCCAGCGTGAGCCAACCGTCCGCCGCCAGCGTGAACGCGTTGCGGTTGAGGAGCGCGGCCAGCGTGTCGTTCGGCACGATAACGCTCCCGCCCCCGCCCTCGCTCGCGCTCGCCCCCCCGCTCAGATCCCTCATGACTCCCGTGGCCATCAGCCCGAACCCGCTCCGGCCCTCGTCGACGTCCTTCTGGACCCTCAGCGCGCCGTAATACGAGAACGGCTCGACCTCCTGCGTCAGGCGCACCCCGCCGCCCTGATCGATCAGGGCGTACTCGCGCCCGGTCACGGCGTTCAGGAACCCGACGTTCCATCCGCCCGCCAGCTGCCCGGTCAGCTTGCCCGCGCCGAGGATGGTCGTCCGGTCGGGCATCCGTACGTACCCGTCCTCGGTCGCGAAGCCCTGCGGCGCCCGTCCCACGCGCCGGCTGTAGAAGAAGCGCGGCTGAGGCCAGTTGATGTTGGCGTTGAGGAACACCCCTCCCCGGCCGAGATTGTTGAACAGCGACGCTCCCTCGATGAAGAACGGCCGCTTCTCCTGGTAATAGGTCTCGTAGGCCGAGAGGTTGAGGACGGCCGGGTCGACCTCGACCTGCCCGAAGTCGGGGTTGACCGTGGCGTCGAGCGTCAGGTTGCTCTTGAGGCCGACCTTGAGGTCGAATCCGGCGTTCCCCAGGGCCCGCCGCCCCGTCTCGAACGGATTGCCCTCCACGGCCGGCCGGAACTGGGCCTGGGTCACCGCGTACGGCATGAACTCGATGAGGCGGCCCGGCTTGATCCCGCGCAGTCCCTCGAGCCGCGCGAACCGCGAGACGAAAGCGACCTCGCTCTTGGGCGCCCAGTTGAAGGTCGACTCCTCGTTCTTGCGCCGGATCATGCGCTTGAAGTTGACGCCCCAGACGTACTCGTCCTTTTTCGGGAAGCGGAGCTGGTCGAAGGGGATGCGAAATTCGACGGCCCAGCCCTCGCCGTTGACCGCGGCCCGCGTCTCCCAGACGCCGTCCCAGGAGTCGTCCTCGTTGACGTCGTTCGATAGGGCCGTGTCGGTGATGGCTCCGGCCGGGTTGGTTACGAAGACGTAGCCCGAGCGCCGGTCGAAGTAGGGATCGACGGCCACGCCGAACCAATCGGAGTCGGTCTGCGAGTCGCGGCGGCCCAGACGCTTGCGGATCTTCGAGGGCTCGGAGTCGCGGCAGAAAGCGGCCACGTAGAGGGAGTGGTCGTCGTAGGCTACCCAGACCTCGGTCGGTTCGGTCGCGGGGGAGCCGTCGTCGGGGTTCGTCTGGGTGAAGCCGGTCGCGGCGGGGACGGTTTGCCACACGGGCTCGTCGAGGCGGCCGTCTATGGTAATGGGGTCGGTGGCGCGGACGGCGGCGACGGTCTTTTCGTCGGCGACGAGAGGGCGAGGGGAGGGCTTGGTTGCGGATTTTGAGCTGGGCTTGGTGGAAGGCTTTTCCGTCGCGGCCCGAGCGGCGTCGGCGGCATCCGCGGAAGCGACGGGAACGAAGGCCAGGGTAAGGGCAAACGCTAGGGCCAGGGCGAGGGCGATCGGGGCTGCCTTTTTCATATAAACGTCTCCTCTGCGTCGTTCGCCGATTGGTTGCGCGAGACCGGGAACACTAAGGTATACGTCCGGGGTGCGAGAAAAGTTGTCGTGGCGGGGGGCTCTGGTTTGACCCTTTCTGCGCTCTCCGGTATCATGCCGGCTGACCATGGACACCCGCTTCGCCCGCTTTGTATTGGACTTCCCCGGCCGGCTGGCCATCGGCCTGGTTGCTGTGTGCGGTGTGCCACAGGAGGCTAGGCAGAGCGACCCCGGGATTGAACGATTTTGTGGTTATGCGTGCCTAACCGGAGGGCATA
>JAWOHF010000069.1:0-13624 GCA_046496285.1 Candidatus Aminicenantota bacterium | reverse complement strand
ACGACGATGCTGACGCCGTCGACGGCGACGACGAAGAAGCGGGGCTGGATGCCCTTGTCGACGGCCTGTTTGATCTCGCTGTCCTTCCATTCGCGGGAGTGGTTGGCGATGTCACAGGTCTGGTTGATGATGCCGACGATGCCGGTCCCCGATCCGCCGCCGAGGACGGCCAGGGCCGTGCCCGGCTTCTTGGCCATGAATTCCTCGGCCAGGATCTGGGCCAGGTTGACCATGGTGTCCGAACCCTTGATCTGGATCATCTTCCCTTTCTGGGCCGAGACGGCGCCGGCGGACGCCAGCAGGCCGATCCCGACCAGTCCGATCACGAACCATCTTTTGATGTTCATCATTCTTCTCCTTGTTAAGATCTCAGAATTTGAAATACAGGGTCAAATACCCGTAGAAGTCGTCCCCGGCGCGCTCACCCTCGAGCGGGTCCTTGTAGGTGGCGTATCTCACGTTGGGAATGATGTAGACGTTCTTGAGGACCTGATAGCTCAGGGCGCCCAGGATGAAGCTGAATTCGTGGTCATCGGCGAAGGGCATGTAGTCGATGCCCGATCCGCCGAAATTCAGTTGATAGCCATCGCCGGTGTTCATGTCGTAGCGGCCGATGAGCTCGGCCTTCTTGCCGGCCTGGATGACCGCGAAGGCGGAAAAGACGTTGTAGCAGAGTCCCTCGGGCGCCCCGGCCGGCGTCAGATCCCGGCGAGCGTACGTGAGACCCACCCGCCCCCATTTGCCGGTGTAGGCGCCGAAGCCCTTATAGATGAGGTCCTCGGCCCCGTTCTTGCTTTCGAACTGTCCCATGGCCTCGAGGACGATGCCGGACTGCTGGAAGGCCAGGGAGCCGAAGACCTTCTTGCCGTTGTTGGTCTCGGCCTTGTTGCCCGAGCCCTGTCCGAACATGAAGTGATAGGCCAGGGTCTTGCCGCCCTTGACCGCGACCCCGAAGTCCCGGGACGACGTCCACTTGTAAAGGTCGAGGGGCGTTTTTTCCAAAGCCCTCCATCCCCAGACGCCCTCTTCGAGCTCGAAGCTCGGGGGGCCCTGGATGCCGGCGATCAAGTCGGCCTGGCCGAGCTTGAAGCTCAAATAAGCGTCCTTGACGTAGGGCGTCAGGCTCGAGTCCTTCGTCAGGTCGCCGGGCGAGTTCATCTCGAGCCGGAGGCGCATCTTGACCTTGTCGCCAAGCTTGTTGTCATAGGTGAAATAGGCCCGGCGGAGCCAGAAGCCGTTCCGTCCCTGGAAACCCTCATCGGCGATCTCCCCCGTATGGTGGCTGAAGATGGAATAGAAATCCATCATCATGTAGCCGCTGATGGCCCCGGACTCGGGCTTGAACTGGGCCAGCCCCGACGCCGGGAAAAGACCGATCGCGAGCGCGATCACCAAGATCCAATTCATCCTTTTCATTCTTCGTACCTCCTTTTTCTCCTTATCGAAATTGATTCACGACCATTCATCTGTTTTCTGATGTCCCTCGCGCTGACTCTCCTTCACCTCCTCCTGCGGATTCAAACCTGATCTCCAGGGAGGAACCGGCGGCGCATCGGCAAGAGCGCCCTCGCTCTCGGTTAGCGGTTCTCGTGGATACACGGGACTTAGGATAAGCGCGGTTGATTAAGGAAAGATGAGTCCTTGGTTAATTTTTCGTTAAGACGGATCCCGCGATCCGACTTCTTCCGCGCCGTTTCCGGGGGGCATCGGGTCCTGGCCCGCCGCGGGGCGATATGCTATAGTATGTTTTCATTTTATCCTCAGGAGATCTCCCCATGGCGACCGTCGATCATCAGGGACGAAAGCTCGAGCTCAACGAGGAGGGCTTCCTGGTCAACCCGGACGACTGGACGGAGGACATCGCCCTGGTCCTGGCCAAGGACCAGGAGGACCTCGACGCCCTGTCCCCCGAGCACTGGGCCGTCATCCGGTTCATCCGCGCCTATTACCTGGAAAAGAAGCTGGCCCCCATGGTCCGGGCCATCTGCAAGACGACCAACCTGCCGCTGCGGCAGATCTACGAGCTGTTCCCCTCCGGGCCGGCCAAGGGCGCCTGCAAGCTGGCCGGACTGCCCAAGCCCGACGGCTGCGTCTGATCCCCCATGGCGGCTCTCGAGCTTCTGAGGATCCTGACCCTGGCGTCGGCCGGCCTCTGCCTGGCGGCCCTGGCGTTCCTGATCGCCCGGACGCTGGCCTTCGGGCGGCGGGAGTATCTCTCCGCGCCCCGCGGGTACGCCGGCCACGGCATCATCTACGCTTTCGGCCGGGGCATGATCGAAAAGGAGAGTGTCGCCCGCCACCTGCCGACGTTCGTCGGCGGCATGCTCTACCACAGTTCTATCTTTGCCGGCCTGCTCTATCTGTTCTGGACGGTGCTCTTCCCGGGGACGGTCCTCCTCGTTTGGGCCTTCCAGCCGGTCCTTTTGGCCGGGGCCGCCGTGGGTTTGGCCCTCCTTTTCAAGCGCGGTTCCAAGCCCCATCTGAGGAAGCTCAGCTGCCCGGACGACTTCTTCGCCAACCTGTTCGTCGACCTGTTCCTCGTCCTGGCCTTCCTCCATACGCTCGTCCCGACCCTGGAAGCGGCCCTCCTAGCCGTTTCCACGCTCCTTTTCCTTTACATCCCGATGGGCAAGATCCGGCACTGTTTCTTTTTCTTCGCGACCCGCCTGGCTTTCGGGCTCCATTACGGCCGGCGGGGCGCCCTGCCCGGTTCTTCGCGCGAGGCCTGACCATGGACACCCCGACGATAAAAAAGGACCCGTTGGAAGACCGGCTGAACAGCCTGACGGACGCCGACCTCGAGAGGATCCTGGCCGAGTTCCGCCGGCGCTTCAGGGCCGAGGATGTGGCTGCCGTCCACACGTGCGTCCGCTGCGGGCTGTGCGCCGACGCGTGCCATTACTATCTGACGAATGGGGAGCTCGAGGACCTGCCGGCCTACAAATTGAACCTCGTCCTGGGCGTCTTCAAGCGGCATTTCACCCCGGCCGGGAAGCTGCTGGGCGGCTGGACGGGCGCCAGGAAGCTCGACCGGGCCATGGTCCGGGAATGGGTCGATGTCCTCTTCGGCCGCTGCTCGGGCTGCGGCCGGTGCACGATGAACTGCACGTCGGGGATCAGCATCCAGGCCCTGATCCGCGCCGCCCGCGGAGCCCTGGCCGCGGGCGGGCTGGTCCCGCCCGAGCTCCAATCCACGGTCTTGATGGCCGTCGAGCAGGGCAACAACATGGGCATCCCCCGGGAGGAGTGGCTGGAGACGTTGGCCTGGATCGAGGAGGAGCTCCAGGCCGAGACGGGCGATCCCCAGGCCCGCATCCCCGTCGACGCGAAAGGGGCCCGGCTCCTCTACACCGTCAATCCCCGCGAGCCCAAGTTCTTCCCCCTCTCGCTGCTGGCCGCGGCCAAGATGTTCTACGCCGCCAAAGAGAGCTGGACGTTCTCCTCGGACCACTATGACGTGACCAACTACGGCCTGTATTCGGGCGACGACGCCCATGCCGGTCTCCTCTCGGACCGCCTGGTGAAAGCCAAGGAGCAGCTAGGGGCCGAGGTCCTGGTGCTGGGCGAATGCGGTCACGGCTTCGCTTCGACCCGCTGGGAAGCCCCGCAGTGGCTGAACAAGCGTTTCCCGTTCCCGGTCAAGAGCGTCCTCGAAGTGGCCGCCGACTACGTCAGATCGGGGCGCATCACGCTCGACCCTTCCAAGAACAAGAAACCCGTCACGCTTCACGACCCCTGCAATCTCGTCCGCTTGGGAGGGGTCGTCGAAGAGCAGCGTTTCCTGTTGAAGAGCGCCGTCGAGGACTTCCGGGAGATGACCCCGAACCGGCAGAAGAACTACTGCTGCGGAGGGGGCGGCGGGCAGCTTTCGATGACCCGCTACGCGAAACGGCGGCTGGCCGTGGGCGTCATCAAGGCCGACCAGATCCGCAAGACGGAAGCCAAGATCGTCGCCGCGCCCTGCCACAACTGCATCGACCAGCTGACCGAACTCAGCAAGGAATACAAGTTGGGCACCGAGGTCAAGACGGTCATCGAGGTCGTCGCCGACGCCCTCGTCCTGCCGGCTAAGAGCGCCGCGCCCTGACCCCCTTCCCTACTTCCCGGCCATCATGGCCGCGACATCCTCTTCGACGGAGCCGACGGGCTTGATGGCGAACTTGTCCACCAGGACCTTGGCCACGCGGGGGGACAGGAAGGCCGGCAGGGTCGGGCCCAACCTGATGCCCTTGACGCCGAGAGAGAGCAGCGCGAGCATCACGGCCACGGCCTTCTGCTCGTACCAGGCGATGTCGTAGGATACGGGCAGGTCGTTGATGTCCTTGAATCCGAAAGCCTCTTTGAGCTTCAGGGCGATGAGCGCCAGGGAATACGAGTCGTTGCACTGGCCCGCGTCCAAGACGCGGGGGATGCCGCCGATGTCGCCCAGGGCCAGCTTATTGTAGCGGTACTTGGCGCACCCGGCCGTCAGGATGACCGCGTCCTTGGGCAGCTTTTCGGCGACTTCCGTGAAGTAGCTGCGGGCCTGTTGCCGCCCGTCGCAGCCGGCCATGACGACGAAGCGCTTGAGGGCCCCCGACATCACGGCCGAGACAACTTTGCCGGCCAGGGCCAGGACCTGGTTGTGGGCGAAGCCGGCCGTGATCCGGCCCGACTCGAGCTCCACCGGCGGCTGGCAGGTCTTGGCCATGGCGACGAGCGGCGAAAAGTCCTTGGAGCCGCCTTCCGGCCTGTCCGCGATGTGCCGGGCTCCGGGGTAGCCGGCGACGCCGGTCGTGAACAGCCTGTCCAGATAAGTGTTGGAGGGCTTGAGCGGGGTCAGGCAATTTGTGGTCAGGAGGATGGGCCCGTTGAAGGACTCGAACTCCTCGTTCTGCCGCCACCAGGACCCGCCGTAGTTGCCCGCGAGGTGGCTTGACTTCTTGAACGCCGGATAGGCCTGGGCCGGCAGCATCTCGCCGTGGGTGTAGACGTCGATCCCCGTGCCCTCGGTCTGGGCGAGAAGCTCCTTCATGTCCTTCAGGTCGTGGCCGGAGATCAGGATCCCGGGGTTGTTCCGGACGCCGATGTCGACCTCGGTGATCTCGGGATGGCCGTAGGTCTTCGTATGGGCCTCATCCAACAGGGCCATGGTCTTGACGGCCGTCTCCCCCGCCCTTAGAACGAGAGCGACCATGCCGTCCGCAGAAAGGTCCTTGGTCGTCGAAGCCAGGGCCTCGAAGAGGAAGGCGTAGATCTCGTCTTTCTCGAAGCCGAGGACGGCGGCGTGCTCGGCGTAGGCCGCGATCCCCTTGCCTCCGATGACGAGCAGCTCCCGGAGCGAGCGCACGTCCTCGTTCGGAGCCGACGTGATGCGGACCTCGTCGGAGCCGGCCTTGACCGGGATCGCGGCGTCGTCGGCCGGCGTCCAGGTCGCGCAATCGGGGAGCTCCCCCGCCAGGACCGCCCCGACCTTCTCCCGAAGAGCGTCGCGGGCCGCGAGTCCTTCCTTGATCCGGCCGATGATGGCCTCGTCGTCCCAGGCTGCGTTGGTGATCGTCGTGAACAGGGCTTTGCACAGGAATCGCCCCGCGGGCCTGTCCACGGAACCTTTCCGCCTCAGCTCGTCAGCGTAGACCGACAGGCCCTTACACACATAAACGAGGAGGTCCTGGAGGTCCGCCGTTCTTTCCGTCTTGCCGCACACGCCCATGACCGTGCAGCCCTGGTTCTTGGCCGTTTCCTGGCATTGAAAACAGAACATGGTCCCTCGACTCCTTTCCGGCTCCTAAGCCTTCAGAATATTGCGGGTTATAAGAGAGCCGGCCGTTCCCGCTGTCCGGTCATCCGCTCACCGGACCCCCTGGTCCGGCTTTCGGCAGACACTTGCCGGGTCTGGCGCTTCTTTGTCACCTAACGGGCCGGCTTCGATAAGCACCTTGTCGATGCGGTTGCCGTCCATATCGACGACCTCGAAGCGTGCCCGGCCATGTCTGAAGCTTGCGCCGGCTTTGGGTATTCGTCCCAGGCGGTTCAGCATGAAACCCGCCAACATCTCGACGTTCTCCCCCATATCGATGCCGGTTATCGCTTCGACTTCGTCGGTCGGAACCGTCCCGTCCGCCAGCCACGACCCGTCCTCTCTTTGCGCGATCTGGTGGCTATACTCTTCTCCTCGCTCCGGAAGGTCGCCGGCGATGGCCTCGATCACATCGGTGAGCGTCACCAGGCCTTCCGTTGTTCCATACTCATCCACCACGACGGCCAGGTGAGCTTTTTCCTTCTTGAATCGATTCAGAAGGTTGAGAATTGTCGTGCGGTCTGGAACGTACAATAACGGAGTGACCAGCTCAGATAGAGTGACCTCTTCACCACTGAGCGCTTCGGGGAGAAGGTTCTTGGCATGGATGAAACCGACCGGGTGGTCCACCGTTCCGTCGCAAACCAGCAAGCGCGAAAATCGATGGGCCTTGACCATCTCGATGATCGTGTTCCGGTCGGATCCCACGTCCACCCAGATGATCCTGGTGCGCGGCGTCATGATGACCCGGACAGAACGATCCGCCAGGCGGAGGACGCCTTCGATCATTTCCCGTTCCTGGGGGACAAAAATGCCCGCATGCGTCCCCTCGGCGATCAGCGACCTGACCTCGTCCTCGGTGACGGTTGTCTCACGGGTGCCGGCCAAACCCAAAAGGCGCAGGATCCTCTCGGTTGAGACATGCAGCACCCATACAGCCGGAGCCGCGATCAAAGAAAGTCCGCGCATCGGTCCGGCCACCAGGGAGGCGACACGTTCGGGTTGAGCCAGCGCGATCCGCTTTGGCACGAGTTCCCCGATGATCAACGACAGATACGTTATGCCGACAACGGTGATGCCTATGCCCATGGAATGGCCATACGGTGAGATCGACGGGAAGGCATTGAGCCAGGCTCCGAGTCGCTGGCCCAAAGTCGCGCCGCTGAAGGCCCCGGCGATGATGCCGATCAGAGTGATACCGATCTGAACCGTCGACAGGAACCGGCTGGGGTCGTCAATGAGGCGCAGAGCGGCGCGCGCGCCGCGGCTGCCCTGATTGGCCAGGTGCTCGAGGCGGCTTTTTCGCGATGAAACGACGGCCAGCTCGGACATGGCGAGCAGGCCGTTCGTCACGGTCAGGAGAAAAACGGCGAGGAGCTCAAGATAAAGCATAAAGGATATTTTGGCTCCTCGGGCAGGACTCGAACCTGCAACCTAGTGGTTACAAGTGCCCCGGAATTTCTTCCGGGCTTGGACTATCTCTTCACCCGTCCCATTGTAAGGGCTGAGGGTGCCGGGCGCTTCCCGCGGACATGGTCCGCGGTACGAGCAACGCTCTAGTCTCTGCACCTTCCCTGTCCCGCCGGGACAAGGGCTTGGCTCAGGATTACCTTTCTCCCTATCCTGGGAGGGAAGGCTTCCCTGAATTCACCCGGTTTTTCAACCACGATCTCTCGTGGAAGCTGCATATTTACAGCCACCCGCTCTGCCGATTGAGCTACCGAGGAGCAGGCAGCGGAAACTATACCACTAGTCGGCCTAAAAAACAAGGTCGATAGCTCAGAACCGGTAGCTGGCCTGTTTGGCCATCTTGCGGTAGTCGTCGCCTTCCATCTCGACGACCTTGCACATCTCGTAGATCCGGGACCGCAGGCGGACGCCGATGCGGTCGACAAGGGACTCGCTGCCCTTCTTGTAGAACGAGTCCCGGGTGTCCTCCGGGTCGTCGGTGTCCGGATAATTGGTCGTGAACAGGGTCATCTTCTTGTGGTTGTAGCGGTGGTTGATGATGTAGAAGACGGTCTCCTCGACCCAGGCCGTCGTCCGCTTGGCGCCGAGCTCGTCGAGGACCAGGACATCGGACTGGAAGACGGGGGCCAGGACGTCCGATTCGGAGAGGGTCGATTCGGGGGTGAAGGTGCTCTGGATCTCCCGGATGAGCTCCCGGAAGTCGTAGAACAGGCAGAAGGCCCTCTTTTTCTCGATGAGCTCCTGGATGACGGCCACGGCCAAATGCGTCTTCCCCACCCCGCAGGGTCCGATGAACACGAGCCCGACGTCCTGGGCCGGGTAGTTCTTGACGAACTGCCGGGAGATCTTCAGGGCGTCCTTGTGGGAATCGTTGTGGACCTCGAAGTTGTCGAGGCGGCAGGCCCGGTAACGGCGGGGGATGTTGGCCTGCTCGACGAGGGTCCGCTTCCGGCGGTCGTCGAAGCAGCCGCAGCGGCGGGCCACCTGGGCTCCACGCGCGTCGTCCAGGAGCCATCCCGTCCCCTGGCATCGCTGACAGACCTGCTCTTCGCTCAATTCAAATACCCTCTGAGCTGCTGAAGTTTCTGCGACCGGCCGAGCTTTCTCATGGCCTTTTGCTCGATCTGCCGGACCCGCTCGCGGCTCAGCTTGAGCTGGTCCCCGATCTCCTGGAGCGTCCGCGCCCGGTCGTCGTCCATCCCGAACCTCAATTTTAGCACAAGGGCCTCTTTTTCATCCAGTTCCCTGAGGATCTCGCGGATCTGCTCCTGGATGGCGGACTTGATGATCTGGTACTCGACGGGGGCGGCGGCAGTGTCGCCGAGGCGGTCCTCGAATTCGAACTCGTCGTCGTGGAACTTGTCGCTCAGGGACAGGTTCCGTTCCGCCAGGACCTCAAGGTCTTCGACCTCGGGCTCCCCGATGTCCATGGCCCTGGCGATCTCCTCCCTCGTCGGCTCCCGTCCCAGCTCCGTTTTGAGTGCGGCCGTTTTCCGCTTCATGAGCGAGATCTGGTCGGACAGCTTCTGGGGGATGTGGTAGATCCGCGAGTTCCGGGAAAGGGCGTGAACGATGGCCTGTCGGATCCACCAGACGGCGTAGGACACGAACCTCACGTTCCGGGTCGGGTCGAACCGCCTGGCCGCCTCGATCAGCCCGACGTTCCCTTCGTTGATGAGGTCCAGGATGCTGAGGCCCATCCCCCGGTATTTCTTGACGTAGGACACGACGAAGCGGAGATTGGCCTTGATCAGGCTCTGGAGGGCTTCGCGGTCGCCGTGCCGGGCCCTCTCCCCAACCCTTTTCTCCTCCTCTTCGTCGAGCGTCGGGAACTTGGAGATCTGTTCGAGGTAGTGCCGGAGGTTCCTGGAGTCGAGAAAATCGCGCGCGTCCATGTTCAGGTGTCCGGTCTTTCCACCTTGACCACCCCCCCGGGGCGAAGCCGGACCAGGGCCTTCTTCCGGACTTCGAACTCGTCCTCCCGGCCCTGAAAGAACTCCACGCGGATGTATTCGAGGAACAGGTTCACTTCGGCCTCGATCTGCTCGATCTTCTCCCTCATGTTGAGGACGACCTCGACCCCGGCCAGGTTGATCCCCAGCTCTCGGATGAGGTTGAGGATGAGCTCGAGCCGCTTGAGGTCCTCGGACGAATAGAGCCTCGTGTTCCCCTCGCTCCGTGAGGGCGCGAGGAGCCCCTCCCTTTCGTAGAGCCTGAGCGTCTGGGGGTGGATGTTGTACATCTTGGCGACGCTGCTGATATGATAATATTCCCGGGGTTCCTCTTTCGTTTCCTTCCACCCTTTTTTCATGTCACTTTCCCCCCAGAGTTTCCCGGGGGTTCGGGCCCGAGAGCTGCTCGAGCTCTTTCATCATGTCCCGGATCCTCTGATTGTCGAACGGGGGCGGGACGATGAAGACCTCCACGATCTCGTCGCCCCTGACCTTTTTGCCGGGCGCCGGAGCGCCCTCTCCCTTGATCCGGAACTTCTGTCCGGACTTGGTCCCGGGCGGGATGCGGATCGTCGTCTTCCCCCACAGGGTGGGGACCTCGATCTTGGCCCCCAGGGTGGCCTCGGGGACCGTGACCGGCACCCGGAGGGAGATGTGCGCCCCCTGGCGCTTGAACAGGGGGTGAGGCGTGACCTCGATGGTGATGAACAGGTCACCCGCAGGGCCGCCCCCCCGCCCGGAGTTGCCCCGGCCGGGCACGCGGACCTTGGACCCGCTGTCCACCCCCGGAGGGATGCGAACGGCGATCAGGTCCGAGATCTGGACGGCCCCGGCGCTCCGGCACGAGCGGCACTCCTCGCCGGTTGCCTGGCCGCGGCCTGCACAGGCCGGGCAGGCCCCAGAGAATTTCATGAAGCCCCTCTGAACGAAGCTTCTCCCGGTGCCGCCGCACGTGGCGCAACTCGACGTCTTTCCTGTAGAGACGTAGCCCCGGCCTCCGCAGGCCTGGCACGGAGCGAGCCGGTTGACCCGGAGCCGGGTCTTGACCCCGTGGATGGCATCCTCGAACCCGACCGTCATCGCGTAGTGGAGGTCCTCCCCGCGGGCCGGCCCCGCGACGTCCGGGCCGGCCGGCCGGGCCCCCGCGCCGCCGAAGAGGTTCTCGAAGAAATCGCGGAAGGAGGATGACCCGTAGTCGGAGAAATCGAAGCCCTCGAATCCCCCGCCACCCGGCCCCCCCTGACGCTCCGGCCCGCCTCCCCGCGGGAAATCCCCGGCCGTGCCGAACTGGTCGTATTGGGCCCGCTTTTTCGGATCGCTGAGGACGGCGTAGGCTTCCTGGATCTCTTTGAAGCGGGCCTCGGCGGCCTTGTCCCCCGGGTTGAGGTCGGGATGGTGCTTCCTGGCCAGCTTGCGGTAGGCCTTCTTGATGTCGGGCAGAGAAGCCCCCCGGGCGACACCCAGCACCTGATAGTAGTCTTTGGCCATGGCCGTCCCTCGAAGGAACTGCTGCCGCCCGGCCCTATTCCAAGCCGTTAAGGGCCCGCGGTCCTAGTTCTTTTTATCGTCGTCCACGACTTCGGCGTCGATGACCTCTTCATCGGGGCCGTCGGCGGCCGGCCGTTCCGGACCGTCCCCTCCCCCGGGGGGCGGCTGAGGCCCGGCCTGTCCGGCTTGGGCCGGGCCTGCCTGCTGGTACAGGATCTCGGTCAGCTTATGGGAGGCGCTGGACAGCTCCTCGGCGGCCTTGCGGATGAGGTCGGGATCGTCGCTCTCGATGGCCTTCTTGGTGTTGTCGATCTCCCGCTGGATCTTTTCCGCCTCGTCCGCGGGGACCTTGTCCTTGTTGTCCCGGAGGAGCTTTTCGAGACTGTAAACGAGCTGGTCGGCCTGGTTCTTGGCATCGATGGTCTCCCGCCGCCTCTTGTCCTCGGCGGCGTTGGTCTCGGCGTCCTTGACCATGCGGTCGATCTCCTTGTCGTCCAGACCGCTGTGACCGGTGATGGTGATGGCCTGCTGCTTGCCGGTGCCCATGTCCTTGGCCGAGACGTGGAGGATGCCGTTGGCGTCGATGTCGAAGGTCACCTCGACCTTGGGGATGCCCCGGGGGGCGGGCGGGATGCCGTCCAGATGGAAGCGGCCGAGGGTCCTGTTGTTGGAGGCCATCTCGCGCTCGCCCTGGAGAACGTGGATCTCGACGCTCGGCTGGTTGTCCGAGGCCGTCGAGAAGATCTCGGTTTTCTTGGTCGGAATTGTCGTGTTGCGGGTGATCATCCGGGTGAAGACGCCGCCCAAGGTCTCGATGCCCAGGGTCAAGGGGGTGACGTCGAGCAGCAGGACGTCCTTGACGTCCCCGGACAGGACCGCCCCCTGGATGGCCGCGCCGACGGCCACGACCTCGTCCGGGTTGACGCCCTTGTGGGGCTCCCGGCCGAAGAGCTCCTTGACCAGCTGCTGGATGCGGGGCATCCGGGTCTGGCCGCCGACCAGGACGACCTCGTCGATCTTGTCGGCCTTGAGGCCGGCGTCGGCCAGGGCCTGGCGGACCGGCTGGACAGAGCGCTGGATGAGGTCCTCGCAGAGCTGTTCGAGCTTGGCCCGGGACAGCTTCATGAGGAGGTGCTTGGGCCCCGAAGCGTCGGCCGTGATGAACGGCAGGTTGATCTCCGTTTCCATGGTCGTCGACAGCTCGACCTTGGCCTTCTCCGCCGCCTCCTTGAGCCTCTGCAGGGCCATTTTGTCGCGGGTCAGGTCGATGCCCGACTCCCGGCGGAACTCCTCAACGATCCAGTCCTGGACCTTCTGGTCCAGGTCGTCGCCGCCGAGGTGGGTGTCGCCGTTGGTGGCCTTGACCTCCACGACCCCCTCCCCGACCTCGAGGATGGAGATGTCGAAGGTCCCGCCCCCGAAGTCGTAGACGGCGATCGTCTGGTCCTTCTTCTTGTCCATTCCATAGGCCAGGGCGGCGGCCGTCGGCTCGTTGATGATCCGGACGACCTCCAGACCGGCGATCTTGCCGGCGTCCTTGGTGGCCTTGCGCTGGCTGTCGTTGAAGTAGGCCGGGACGGTGATGACGGCCTTCTCGATCTTCTCGCCCAGGTAATCCTCGGCCGCCTTTTTCAGCTTTTGGAGAATGAATGCGGAGATCTCCGGCGGGGCGTACTTCTTCGATACCGCCTCGACGCGAACGTCGCCGTTCTGGGCTTCGGTGACCTTGAACGGGACCTGCTTGATCTCCTGGCTGACCTCTCCGTAACGCCGGCCCATGAACCTCTTGATGGAGTAGATCGTGTTCTCGGGATTGGTCACGCGCTGCCGTTTGGCGACCTGCCCGATGAGGATCTCTCCCTTCGGGGTAAAGGCGACGACGGACGGGGTGGTTCGCCCTCCCTCTTCGTTCGGGATGACGGTCGTTTTATCGCCTTCCTGTATGGCGACAACAGAATTCGTCGTGCCTAGATCGATGCCGATTATTTTTGCCATCTATAGTCCTCCTTTTGTAAAACGTATTTAGTCTTTATCTATTATAAAATATGAGTATTTGCAAGTCAAGTATTCTTGAATATTTTCTTATGCTTCATATCTCATAGATTAATATGCAGATGCGGCCGGATCGGCTCGCCCGGAGGGCAAAAATGCCGGTCTTTTCGGGAGGAACTTCCAAGAGCCCTATCATATATCGGCAAGCTGGAGATCCTACAGATTTCGTCTGGCTAAATAACTATGCCGTTTATGCCCTCGAAAAAATGCCAATAGATGGCTTGGGCATCGTGTTTATCTTCGAAGACCAACTCGAGCCAGGCGCTCGAGCCGTTATGCCCGCGGCTGAGAAAGCTCCTGATAGGCAAGCCGACATACCAATTCCAGGAGTTCCAAAGCCCCCTGAAAAAGCCCCCCGAGGCGGCCGTTGAAGACCTTACGGAAACGTGGAATCCGTTGTCGAATTCGAGCCGGAAGCTCTCGGGCATGTCCTTGAGTTCGAGGGCTTCGAGATCGAATTCGGACCCCTCCCCTTTCGCTTCGGGCGCCTCCCGCTCTTCCCCGCCGCTCGGTCTGACCACGATCCTCTCCGGGGTTTTGAGAGCGCTCTTTGTCTTCAGCATCAAATTGACGATCTACTCGCCGAAATTCGAAAAGAAGTTAATCATGGCGGGCGGGTGCTCGTAACGACACTCACTAAACGCATGGCGGAGAATATTTCTGAATATTATGCGGAAATTGGAGTAAAAATTCAATACCTCCATTCCGATATAGATACGGTCGAACGGCTCGAATTAATACGGGATCTGCGAATCGGAAAATGTGATGTTCTGATCGGGATCAATTTACTGCGAGAGGGGTTGGACCTACCTGAGGTGGGATTAGTGGCGATTCTTGATGGCGATAAAGAAGGCTTTTTACGGGATACCCGATCACTCATCCA
>JAWOHF010000262.1:0-32315 GCA_046496285.1 Candidatus Aminicenantota bacterium | reverse complement strand
TGGCCTCGGCCATGGTTGCGGGATCGCTCATCAATTTCCAGTTCAAGATCGTGGTCAGGGATTTTTTTTATGAGTCCGACATCGGCCGGACCTCGTTCCTGGGAAATTTTTACCTGGGGGTCCTCCTTCTCTCGGCCGTGTTCCACTGGGCCGCGACGGGTCGGGTGCTGAGGAACTTCGGCATCCGCCTGGCCCTCCTGGTCGCCCCGGTCTTTCTGTTCCTCGGATCGATCTCGATCTTCCTCCTGCCGGCCGGCCTGTTCCTCTTCTGGGCCATCTTCGTCCGGGGAAGCGACAAGATCTTCGACAACACGGTCAGCCAGTCGGTCCGGGAGCTCCTCTATATCCCCGTTTCCGAAGACATCAAGTATCGGGCCAAGATCTTCATCGACATGTTCGTCAACAAGTTCGCCGTCGGCCTCGGCGCCGGCCTGTTCCTGCTTCTCTTCCATGTCTCCCATTTCGCCTTCAAACCGGCTTCCACCCAGGTCCGGGAGATCGGCTTTCTGGTCCTGGGGTTCATCGTCCTGTGGATCGTTCTGATCGTCGTCGTCTACGGGCTCTATCCGAGCGTCCTGAAGAAGGACCTGAGCCGGAAATGGATCGACGCCAACAAGGCCGTGAAGGATAACGTCGATGTGGATTTGACCGGTCGCGTCATCGACGCCCTGGAGAGCCGGGACAGGAGCACGACCCTCTACATCATGAACATCTTCGATCTCATCCGCAAAGGCAGCCTGAGCCCCGAGCTCAAGGAGCTCCTCGGCTTCAAGCAGGACGAGCTCAGGGCCCGGTCGCTGGATTGCCTGCTCGACGTCGGCGGCGAGGTCTTTTTCCGGGGCTTCGAGGAGGCCATCGCCGACAAGGACTTCGAGGCCGAGGTCCGCAAGGTCTTCGCCTCGGACGATTACAAGACGGTCATGGAAAAGAGTCTCGAGGGGATTGCCGGGTCCGAATCCGATATCGATCGCATGGAGGCGGCCAAGCTCGTGGGGATGATGCAGCCGACGCCCGAAGCCATGAGGATCCTCGGGCTTCTCCTGCGGGACCCGTCCTCTCAAGTCGTGACCTACGCCCTCGGCGGCGTCGCCGTCCACAGGCGCAGGGAGCATGTCCCCCTCGTCCTCCGCCACTTGGAGAACCCGCTGACCCTTCAGGACGCCCAAACCGCCCTCGCGGCCTACGGCCCGGCCCTCGAGGACATCTTGAAGGAAGCTCTCCAGGACCGGAACGGGTCCCCGGACGCGCGCAAGGCCATCCCCGAGATCCTGTCACGGTTCGGGACACAGAGAAGCGCGGATATCCTCCTGGTCGAACTCGCCCGCCGCCAGGAGGACCTGGAAGCCGACATCGTCGAAGCCCTCTACAAGATCCGTGCCGTCCGGCCGGAAGTCCGATTCAAGGCCGGCAAGGTCCGGCCGGAGATCCTGTTCCTGATCAAACGCGGCTATGAGATCTTTCTCGAGGAAGTCCTTCCGGGGATGGGGCGGCCCGGGGCCGATACTCGAGCCCAGGCCCTCCTGGACATCAAGATCAAGCGCGTCTTCGATCTGCTGACGCTCATCCATCCGGCCGAGGACATCGTCAAGGCCTACCAGAACATCCTCCAGGGCACGCGGAAGTCGGTCGACTATACCCTGGAGTTGCTCGACAACATCCTGGACCGCGACCTCAAATCGATGCTCTTCCCGCTCATCGAGGACCTGCCCCCCTCGGAACGGGCCGCCCGACTGAGGAAGGTCCTCCCGGAGCTCCGCCAGACCTCCGCTCGCTCGAGGTTGAAATGACCTATCCGGTGGACTACAATGAAACAGGAAAAGCCGTTCATGCCTGATCTCCACGTGTATCCGAAAACGGGGGACCCCTTCACCCTGCCCCTCGGCGCCCAGAGGATCGGCATCGGCCGCGCGGCGACCAACGACCTGGTCCTCTCCGATCACTTCAGCTCCGGCTGTCACGCTTCCATCTTCCAGACCGAAAAGGGGTTCGCCCTCCTCGACCACGGCAGCAAGAACGGCACGTTCGTCAACGGCCGGCGGGTGACCGGGGAGGTCATGCTCGCCCGGGGGGACGAGATCCTCATCGGCTCGACGAAGATCTATTTCGACCGGGATTTCCAGAGCAGTTTCGAGATCGTGCAGGACACGACCTCCGCCCAGGGATCGAACACGATCGTCCAGGTCAAGGACATCCTGAGGAAACCGCCCTCGATCGGGAGCTTCAAGACGCCCGGCGGAGGGCTCGACCTGGAGCGCCTCCAGCAGGACCAGAAGATGATCGCGGTCATGGGGGAGGTCAGCCAGGCCCTCATCTATCACATGCCCCTCGACAAGCTCCTCAACCACATCATGGACGTCCTCATCCAGTATCTCCCCATGGACCGGGGGGTTCTCATGCTTAAGGACCCGGTGAACGAGCAGCTCGTCCCTAAGGTCGTCCGCGTCCAGAGCAGCGCCCTGAGGACCCAGAACATCGCCGTCAGCGAGACCATCGTCCGGACGGCCATCGAAAAGAACTCGGCCATCCTCATCTCCGACATCCTGGCCGACGAGAGATTCGGGGGACAGGCCAGCGTCATCCAGGCCCAGATCCATTCGGCCATGTGCATCCCTCTCTGGAACAACATGGAGATCATCGGGCTCATCTACGCCGATCGGGCCTCCCTCGTCGAGCAGTTCACGCCGGAGGACCTGCGGCTCCTGACCCTGCTGGCCAACCTGGCCGCGGTCAAGATCGAGAACGCCCGGCTCTACGAGGATTCCATGAGGATGATCCAGATGGAGCAGGAGCTGAAGACGGCCGGCGAGATCCAGAAGAACTTCCTGCCCAAGACGGACCCGTCGTTCGAGCCCTACGACATCTCCGGAAGCATGCGGGCCTGCCACCATGTCGGCGGCGACTATTACGATTACCTGCCGATCGACGACGGCCGGTTGGGGATCGTCGTCGCGGACGTCTCCGGCACGGGGGTCAGTGCCGCTCTGTTCATGGCCCAGCTGAGGGGCGCCCTCAACGAGAAATTCCCGGTCACCCTCAATCTGGGGGAACTTACGGCCAAGCTCAACGACTATGTCCATTCGAGCTCGGACAGCCACATTTTCATTTCCTTCTTCCTCGGCGTCGTGGACCGGGGC
Source organism: Candidatus Aminicenantota bacterium (assembly GCA_046496285.1). Classification (GTDB taxonomy): domain Bacteria; phylum Acidobacteriota; class Aminicenantia; order Aminicenantales; family Saccharicenantaceae; genus RBG-16-66-30. The sequence continues at coordinate 29,181 of JAWOHF010000262.1, read as the reverse complement.
AAACATGAGCTGACCTACGTCAACGCCGGGCACAACCCGCCTCTGCACTTGGACAGCCGGGGCCTGGCCAGTCGGCTGGAGAGCACGGGCCTCTGCTTGGGCATGTTCGGCTCGCAGAGCTACGGGGAAAGGACGGTGTCTTTCGCGCCCGGCGACATCCTCTGCCTCTACACGGACGGCATCGTCGAAGGCCGGACGAAGGACAAGGAGCAGTTCGGGGAGGAACGGCTCGCCGACGTCCTCAGGGCCGCCTCCGCACTTCCGGCAGGCGCCATCATGGAAACAGTCTACGAGACCGCCTTCGGCTTCACAGGGTGCGCCGAGGCCGGCGACGACATGACCCTCGTCGTGGTCAAGAGGAAGGCGTGAGACCCGAGGAAGGGGTGGCCCGATGGCCCAGAAAGACGTGCGGGAGCTGACCGTCCGGGCCGGCCTCGAGGAGGTCGATCGCGTCCGCGGCTTCCTCCGCGATTTCCTGCTCGGCCAGCCGGTCGCCGATCACGATATCCTGCCGATCGAGCTCTCGCTCCACGAGATCTGCGTCAACATCGTCATGCACGCCTATCCGGAAGGCGCGGCGGGCAGACTCTCGGTCCGGCTGTGGCGCTGCGGCGCAAGCGTCTGCATCGAGATCCGGGACCGCGGCGTGCCGTTCGACCCGGCCAGCAAGCCGGACCCGGACCTTCTGGCCAAGGTTCGGAACGGTCAGGGCGGGGGCCTCGGGGTCTACCTTTTCAAGACGCTTATGGACGGCTTCACCTACCGCAGGGAAGACGGTCAGAACATCCTGACGATCTTCAAGAAGCTGCCGACGGAGCCGCCGGCGGTTCAGTAGAGGACCTTGTCCTCCCCGTTGATGGCGATGAGCTTGTCGACCTCTTTGAGGATGAGGTCCCTCCGGAGGATGACGGCCTGGATCTCGTCCTCCGTCAGGTATTCTCCCACGGCCGCTTGGACGGCGCCGAAATCCAGGGATTTGAGCTTTTCCACGAGCGCCCGCGGGAGCTCGCTCATGAGCTTGGGGCCTTCCCGGTGCCTTTCCGAGTAGATGAGGCTCTTGGTGAACTTCCCCGAGCTCCGGAACGAGCGGGAATGGTCGATGAGGATCATGCGCCAATCGGAGGTGATCAGGATCTGGTTCTGATGCCGGTCCTCGTTGGCGATGAGGTTGTCCCAGAACCTCTGCAGGTACAGGGCCCGGTTCCAGTAGCCGATCCGGTAAGACGGGAGCTTGAGGTTCTTCTTCTCCTTCTCGCGGACCGTGATGGTGTCCTCGATCCAGAGCTGGCAGGATCCCCGGTCATTCCGGAAGCGGCGTTCGACCGTGGGAGGGACCATGTGGAGCCCGAGGAGCTTGTCGAGGAGGTAGGCGGCGATCTCGTAGTTCCAGCCTTCCCAGAACCCCCCCATCCGGCCTTGGGCGTTCTTCCACAGGGCCCGGCTGGTCACCTCGTCCTTTTTCAGGTTCAGGACCCAGGGCCGGGTGACGGCCAGGGAGCCCTGCATCTGCTCGCTCTTCAGGACCTCGGCGGTCCTCAGGAAGTCCTCCCACTTCTCCCGCCCGGCGAGCTCCTCGGCCGTGAACTGGGGAGCTGCGGCCGTCGACGCGGGAGCGTCGGATTCCGGCCCAAGGCACGAAGCCTGGGACAAGGACGCGGAGGTCAGGCCGCCGATGATGACGGCCGCTGACAGCACGACGAGAACGGCGGTTCTCTTCATTCTTGCCTCCCTCGCTGATCCGGTCGATGGCTCGGCCATCGGATATCCTCCAGAGGCCTTCAGTACAGGACGGCGGCCTCGCCTTGTTCCCGGACCATCTCGTCGACCTCTTCGAGAAGAAGGTCCCGCCGGGCGAGGATCGCCCGGATCTCCTTGTCCGTGAGGTATTCGCCCACGGCGGCTTTGACCGATTCGAACGACAGACCGGAGGCCTTTTCAACGAACCAGCGGGGCAGGCGCCTGAACAGGAACGGGTTCCCTTGCTGGGACATCTTCAGGCCCCTCTTGCCGAACATCAGCCTCTCGGCGAATTTCCGGGTCGAGCGGAACGAGCGCGAATGGTCGATGAGAACCATCCGCCAGTCCTCGGTGTAGAGGATGTTCTGCTGGGTCCGGTCCTCGTTGGCGATGAGGCTGTCCCAGGCGCGGGCCAGCCAATTCATTTTTTGGGTGTGGTCCTGGGCCGAGTCGGGGATGCGGATGCGGTGATCGAAGAGATCTTCCAGGCTGTACTTGTTCTCGGCCCAAAGGATGAGGGCCCCGGGCCGGCCTTCGAAATCCCGCTCCACGGCGGGCGGGATCATGTTCAAGCCGATGAGCTTGTCCAGCCGGTAGGCGGCGATCTCGTACTGCCAGCCCTCCAAGGCGCCGTCCATCACCCCGCTCGGGTTTTTCCAGCAGGCCGCGGATTCCCAATCGCCCTTCTTGAGGAACAGCTTGAAGGGCTTGGTCACCCCCTGGCCGATGTCCTCGGAACGGACGATCTCGGCCGTCCTCAAGAGCTCTTCCTGAGCGTCCCTCCGGGCGAGCTCATCGGGCCTGAACTGACCAAAGAGACCTGCGCAGACGGCCCCGAAAGCGAGTAAAGACAGCGTCCTAAAGGACCAACGTTCCAACCGATGTCCCTCCACTGTCGCCTATGTCCCCATAATAGGCCGGGGCCCGGCGAAAATCAAGTCCCGGACGGGTCCTTAACGGCCCCCTGCTTCCGGTATTCCCGGATGACCAAATAGGTCAGGAAGATCCATAGGACGCCCATGGCGACGTTCAGGACGGCGTACCCCTCGACCTTGGCGGCCAGGTAGGTCGTGCCCAGGAAGATGGCTAGGGCCGACAGCGTGTCCCCGCCGCGGACGAAGAACGTGTCGATGGCCGCTTTGGCCTTGTATTTCTCCTCCCGGCTCGTGACCAGGAAGAGGGCTCCCTTGGTCGTGTTCATCAGGGAATAATCCATCCCGTTCTCGGTCGATTTGACCCACTTGAGAAGGGCCAACGTGGCCCCGAAGGTGATCAGGCTGTAGCCGAACAGGGCGATGACGGGCAGGACGAGGAGCGCACCCCGGATGCCGACCCATTTGTAGATCCGGGAGACCAGGAACAGCTGGATGACGATCGTCAGGACGCCGGTCAGGAATTGATAGTCGGCGAAGAAGTTGTTGACGATCTGCTCCTTGCTCATCGCCAGAGCCTCGCCCGAGGCGATGGCCTTGTCGGCCAGGTTGGAGATGACCCGGGCGATCATGTACTCGCCGTTGGCGTTGACGAAGTTGTAGACGCCGATGACCAGGGCGACGAAGAGAAGGTAGCGGCTCTTGAAGACCAGGCGGAACCCGCCGCCCCGCTTGAGGGGCTGCTCCTGGGCTTTCCGGTGGGCCTCGAGGGCCGGCGAAGGGGCGCCCGTGGCGGCCGTCGCCCCTGCGGCTCTGCGGATCTCCTTGTTGTGGATGATGACGGCCAGGACGATGCAGACGACCAGGATCCCCGCCGCGACCGACAACAGATTGTAGAGCCCCAGCGGCCCGGACAGCCAGGAGTTGATCTTTGAACCGATGGGGGCGCCCAGCGTGCCGCCCAGCCAGACCAGGGGGAAGACCCGCTTGCCGATGTCCTCGACGTACAGATCGTTGGCGAAACCCCAGAACTGGGCGACGACCATGAGATTGAAGATGCCGATCCAGATGTAGAAAACGATGCCGATGGAAGCCATGGACTCGCGGCTCCCCCCGCCTGCGGCGAGGAGGACGTTGAAGAGGACCAGATTGGAAACGAAGAAAAGCGTGACCCAGGTGATCAGGACATGACGGGCGACCCGGGAGGACAGCCGGCTGAAGGCTTTGATGACGAAGATGAGGAGGATGGCCTGAGCGGCGCCCATGTAGCTCTTGAACTCGGGCGTCTTGGCCGTCACGATGAGGGCGTCGCGGATGGGCTTGATGATGTAATAGGCCATCAGGATGAGGAAGATGTTGGACCCGAGCAGGAGCGCCTTGGCCGCTTCTCCCCGGCGAACGTCGGCGAACAGCCTGAGGAAGCGGTAGCCGATTCCGTCCGGGGACGGCGCCGACGGCGGACGGCGATCGACCATGGTGACCCTCCCTGCCGAGCGATCAGATCAGGACGTTGCCCTCCCCGCGGGTCTGGATGAGCTTCTCGATGATCCGGACGATCACCCCGCGGCGGGAATGGAGAGCTTCGATCTCTTCGTTGTTGAGGTAGGGCGAAAGGAGTCCGGAGACCCTCTTTTCGTCCCAATTCAGCAGCTTTTTGTAGAGCTTTCGCGAGCATTTCCGGATCTCGCACCCGCTCGGCAGGCTTTTCCGGGGATCGAAGGCCTGCGAGAAATCGACGCGAAGGACGGTCTGGTCCTCGCGGCGGATGAAAACGTCCTGCTCGTTGTCGCACTTGTCGTGGACGAGCATCTCGAAGAGACGCAGGTCTTCCCGGTCGCGTTCGAAGACCTCAGGATCGCCCGGGATGAGTTTCCGCTCCTTCATTTCGAATTCGGTGACGGCGTTCTCGACGAAGGCCTGCAGGGAGCCGGGGAGGCCGTCGATCTCCCTTTTGACGACGGGCGGGACGAACGACAGGCCAAGATGTTTCGACAGGGCGTAGGCGGCGAGTTCGTAGTGATAGCTGTCGGGGAGCGGGTGGGGCCTCCGCCGGTCGATGTACTTGAAGATCGCCCGCCGGGTCACTCCGTCCTTTTCGAGGGTCACCCGCCAGGGTTCCGTCCGACCGGCAGCGGTCGAGGGGTGGGCCTTGGCGGAAGCCGTCCGAAGATACTCTTCGAGGGCCTTGGGGGACGCAGGCTCGCTCGGGACGACGACTTGAGAGGCCCTCCGGGCGGCGACTTCCTCCGTCTCCCCCCACAGCGAGAACTCGCCGCGCTCGTAGATCAGGGCCGTGGGGATGCCTCCGTAGGCCTCGGCGATGCCCGTGTCGATGATGAAGACCTTGCCCTGGAAACGGCTGACGTTGGCCAGCGAGACCATCGGGCTGGCTCCGTTGAACTGCTGGAAGTAGTTGTGCCCGACGACGATGGCCCGGGCCCCGAGGTTGGCCAGGATGCGGTCGATCTCGGCCTCGGCGGCCGCGTCCTTCCTGGTGGCCAACCCCCGGAACCAGAGCGGGCTGTCCTCGGAATAGACGATCCTGGGCTTGAAGGCCTTGGTGGTTTTCCGCGGGTTCCTCATCATGCCCCGGAAGAAATCCAGTTCCGACCTGACGACGGTGTTGATCTCCCGGAGGGGCCACTTCGAGAAGGCCTCGCTGATCCCGCCGTGGGTGTAGATGACGTCGTTGATCTTGATGACCGTGTTCTTCCCGGTGATCCACTTCCCGTAGGTCTCGTTGAAATGGTTGACGTAGGCCCGGCGGGCCTCGGGGTCTTCCCGGCTGATCCGCTGCCAGTAGGCGCGGAGCCGGTCGTCCGTGGCGAGGTCCAGCCCGCCGGCTTCGGCCTGGCGGCGCAGGTCGCGCGGCAGCGAGGCGATGTAGGCCTTTTCGCGGACCTTGCGGACGTCGTCCGGCAGGAAGGAGACGAACTGCTCGGGAGTGACGTACTGGGGATAGTCCAGGGCGATGCCGGTGATGTTTATCTCCTCGTGGTTGCCGATGAGGAAGTGGAGCATGCCGCCGGCCGCCTCGGCCTCCTTCTCGAGCCGCATGAGAAGGTCGAAGATCTTCTTCGCGTCCGGCCCGCGGTCCAGGACGTCCCCGAGCTGGACGAGGTGGGTCATGCCGGCCGCCCAGCGGAGGTCGCTGTCGACGACGGCGACTTCCGGGTGGGTCAGGATGAAAACGAAGCGGTCGTAGTCGCCGTGGAGATCGCCGACCGCGACGGTCCGCTCGACGCCGGTCCACGAATAGGGGATGTCGGCGGCAGGGGAGGAGAGGGTCGCGAAAATAAAGAGGAAGGCGAGAGGAAGGGATAACCTTGTCAAAGCTCGCAAGGCCCCCCGGAGGAACCGGCCGTTGCTTTTCATGGCCATTCATAACCTTTATACCCGATTTTCAGAGTATTATCAATGACCCGGAGAAGCCCTCTCGAGGGGAGGTGGTGTTGACTCCGCCGGCGGGCTCTTGATATCCTGAGCTTCGCCGGGGCGGGCGTCGAAAGGACGGTGAAATATGCGCAAGCCACTCATGAGATCGACGGCCGTCCTGGGCTTGACGGCCCTTCTTCTCGGGGCCTGGGGCTGCGGAGGCGGCCAGCGGCCCGGAGCATCCGCGGGTCTCTCCTTGGGGGTCAAGCCCGGCGTCGAGGTCTTTCTGGAGCGATATGTCGGGCTCGTCCGGGAGAAGCGGGTCGGGCTGATCACCAATCCGACCGGGGTGGACAGCCGTCTGAGGTCCACGGCGGACCTCTTTGCCGACCACCCCGCGGTCGACCTGGTCGCTCTTTACGGACCCGAACACGGGATCCGGGGCAACGCCCAGGCCGGCGAATACGTCCCGTTCTATATCGATGACAAGTACGGCCTGCCGGTCTTCAGCCTCTATGGACAATCTCTCAAGCCCCCTCCCGGCATGCTCAAGGACATCGATGAGTACATGCGGTCGTTCGACACCGATGTCGCCGGTAAGGTCCCCGAAGAGGCCATGGTCGAGGGGATCGACGTCCTGGTCTTCGACGTCCAGGACGTGGGGACGCGGATCTACACTTACATCGCGACCATGGCCTACGCCATGCAGGCCGCGGCCGAGAGCGGCATCGAGGTCATCGTTCTGGACCGGCCGAACCCCATCAACGGCGTGGACATGGAAGGCCCGGTCCTCGAGTATCCCGCGTTCAGCTCGTTCGTCGGGCTCTATCCCGTCCCCGAGCGCTTCGGCATGACCCTGGGCGAGCTGGCCCTGCTGTTCAACGACAAATTCCTGGACAATAAGGCCCGGCTGACGGTCGTGGCCATGGAGGGCTGGCAGAGGCCGATGTGGTTCGACGAGACGGGCCTGCCCTGGGTCATCCCTTCGCCCAACATGCCGACCCTCGACACGGCCACGGTCTACCCGGGCCAGGTCTATTTCGAAGGGACCAACGTGTCGGAAGGGCGGGGGACCACCAAACCGTTCGAGCTGTTCGGCGCCCCTTGGGTCGACGGCTATGAGCTGGCCCGGAAGCTGAACGGACTCGGACTGGCCGGGGTGGCCTTCCGTGAGGCCTGGTTCACGCCCGTGTTCTCCAAGTTCGCGGGCCAGCTCTGTGGGGGCTGCCAGGTCCACGTCACGGACAGGAAGGCCTACCGGTCGTTCGCTGCCGCGCTGCACGTCATCAAGACGGTCCGCGACATGTACCCGGACAAGTTCGCGTTCCATACGGACTACTTCGACAAGATCATGGGCACCGACAAGGTCCGCCTGGCGCTCGAGGCGGGGGAAGGGGTCCCGGCGATCCTCGACGGCCTCGAGCCCGGGCTGGCGGCCTTCGCCGAGCTCCGCCGCCCCTACCTTTTATACTAGGGGTCAAATCTCCATTCATTAAATATTGCGTTTGGGGGGCCGTCCGACGCAGAAAATTTAATGAGTGGAGATTTGACCCCTTCTTGAGGTTCCCATAAAATAGAAGTTCCTCTTCATCTGATCGTTGTCATTAAAGGAGCGCGACGCGATGGCGAACAAGACCCTTCCTTACGCCCTGGCCAATCCGTTGTCCCTGATCCTCGACAAGCCCGCCGGCGAATTCACCCGGGCCGACCTGCTCAAGATCGTCGAGACCAAGAAGATCGAGCGCATCACCTTCCACTATACCGCGGTCGACGGCAAGCTCAAGGAGCTCAAGGTCCCGGCCGCCAGCCGCTCCCAGGTGGAGGCCATCCTGGCCGAGGGCGAACGGGCCGACGGCTCCTCGCTCTTCAAGGGCATGGTCGACATGGCCCTCTCGGACCTCTACATCGTACCCCAGTACCGGACGGCCTTCTTCAATCCGTTCGACGAGGGCAGCCTGGACTTCGTCTGCCGCTATCTCACGAAGGACGGCGAGCCCGCCCCGTTCACCCACGACAACATCCTGGCCCGGGCCGCGTCTTTGTTCCGCCGGGCGACCGGCCTCGAGTTCAACGCCCTGGGCGAGCTGGAGTTCTTCCTGCTCCTCGAGCCGTCCGCCAAGATGTACCCGGCCGAGCCCCAGCGGGGCTATCACGGTTCCTCGCCCTTCATCCGGGGCGGCCCCATCCTCGACGAAATGGTCGGCCACATCACGCGGATCACCGGAGCCGTGAAGTACGCCCACAGCGAGGTCGGCCTGATCGAAAGCCTGAAGAGCGACCTCGACGAGATCCAGGGCCGGCGGGCCGAGCAGATGGAGGTCGAGTTCTTGCCCAAGCCCATCGAAGAGATGGCCGACGACTTGGTCATCGGCCGCTGGATCATCCGCAACACCGCCTTCCGGCACGGCGCCATCGCCACCTTCGCCCCCAAGCTCGAGGAGGGGGTCGCCGGCAGCGGCCTCCACTTCCACCTGGAGTTCACCCGGGACGGCCAAAGCGTCATGACCGGCCCCGACGGCAAGCTCTCCGGCGACGCCCGCAAGCTGGTCGGCGGCCTCTGCGAATACGCCGACTCCCTGACGGCCTTCGGCAACACGGTCTCCTCCGCCTACCTCCGCCTGGTCCCCAACCAGGAGGCTCCGACCCGCATCTGCTGGAGCGACCTCAACCGCAGCGCCCTGATCCGCGTCCCGCTCGGCTGGCACGGCGTCGGGAACCTGGCCCGCAAGGTCAACCCCCGGGAGACCGAAGAGTTCGTCGATCCGCGCGGCGGGCGCCAGACCGTGGAGATCCGCAGCCCCGACGGGAGCGCCAACATCCACCTGACGCTGGCCGGCATCTGCATGGCCGCCAACTGGGCCTTCTCCGCCGACCCGTCCCTCCACAAGGACCACGGACCGCTCGACCTCGCCGAGCGGCTGTACGTCAAAGGCAACATCTTCGCCGACAAGGAGCTCCTGAAGCGCCTGCCCAACCTGCCTGCGAGCTGCGTCGAATCGAGCCGTCTTCTCCTCAAGAAACGCGGTCTCTATGAGCGCGACGGGATCTTCCCGCCGAGCGTCATCGATTACGTCGTCCGGATGCTGCAGGCCGAGAACGACGAAGGCATGAACAAGCAGCTCGCAAGCCTGCCGGCCCACGATCGCCTCCACGAGATCCGCAAGATCATGCACAAGGACCTCCACAAGCATTGAGGCCCGAGCCCATGACCTCGCTTGAGCGCTGGCTGGCCGTCCTCGGACGGCGCCAGCCGGACCGCGTCCCCATGGACTACTGGGGGACGGAAGAGGCCACCCGGAACCTCATGCGCCATCTCGGCTGCCGGACCCGGCGCGAGATGCTCCGCAAGCTCCACGTCGACTATGAAGTGAGGGTCCGTCCGCGCTACGTCGGCCCCAAGCTCCCTCGGATGACGGACGAGTTCGGCCGCCGGTTCCGGAAGGTCGACTACGGGACGGGCGCCTACCGGGAGTGCATCCATTTCCCTCTGGCGGATTTCCGCTCCGTGGCCGAGATCGAGCGCGGTTATGTCTGGCCGAGCCCCGATTGGTGGGACTATTCGGGCCTCGCCGCCCGGCTCCGCGGCCACGAGGACCACCCCATTCGCGGCGGCGGGTCGGAGCCCTTCCTCATCTACAAGGAGCTCCGCGGCCAGGAGCAGGCCTTCGTCGACCTCATCGAGAGCCCCGAGATCGCCCACTATTGCCTGGGCAAGCTGTTCGACCTGGCTCATGAGGACACGGCCCGGACCTTCGAGCGCCTCCCCGGCCGGGTCCACATCTCCTACGTCGCCGAGGACATGGGCGGCCAGACCGACCTGATGATCTCGGTCCGGCACATCCGCGAGTTCCTGCTGCCCGGCATGAAGCGGATGATCGACCTGGTCCACTCGGCGGGGGCCTACGTCTTCCACCACAACGACGGAAGCTGCTGGCGCATCATCCCCGACATGATCGAGCTCGGCATCGACCTCCTCAACCCTCTCCAATGGCGCTGCCCGGGCATGGAGCGGGAGCGGCTCAAGAAGGAATTCGGCGCCAAGGTCGTCCTCCACGGCGGGATGGACAACCAGTACACGCTGCCCTTCGGGACGGTCGAGGATGTCCGCCGCGAGGTCGAGGACAACCTGCGCATCCTGGGCCAGGGAGGCGGCTACATCCTGGCCCCTTGCCACAACATCCAGGCCAACACTCCCCCCGAGAACGTCGTGGCCATGTACGAGGCCGCCCTCGAGATGGGGCGGACTTAGGCTTTTGGAGGCCGCTGGTCAGACCGTTGCGCCGGCCGTCAGCCCCCCGCTCGCCGGGCCTTGAACTCGGGGACGAGCCGTTTCCAGAGGGAATTGAACCGGTCCTGGAGCGAAGCGTAGATCAGGGCGTTGGCCGTGTCGGGCTCGGCGGCCAGCTTGCCAAGGACGACTCGCTCTTCCGTGATCTCGGCGATGGTCGCCTTTTCGCCATTTTCCCGGAGATAGGACCAGATCGATTGGAGGGCCGCCCCGAAAGCGGCCGCCTCCTGTTCCTGAAGCGTCACGACCGGCGCGCCCAGGACGTCGGCCGCGATCTGCAGCCAGAGCCGGCTCTTGGCGCCCCCGCCCGTGGCCCGGACCTCGCCGGGCGCGAGCCCGAGCTTGCGCATCCTGGCCACCCCGTAACCGAGATTGAGGATGGCGCCTTCCATGACGGCCCGGGCGATGTGGGCCGCGTCGAAGCTTCCGCGGTCGAGGCCGAACAGGACGGCGCTTGCGAAAGGCAGCGCCGGAACGCGCTCGCCGTCGACGAACGGCAGGAAGAGAAGGCCGCCGGCCCCGGCCGGCGCCGAGCGGGCCAGGGACTCGAGGCGGGTGTTGTCGAGCTTGAACAGGGTCTTGACGAGCTCGGTCGTGTTGGTGACGTTCATCGTGCAGAGGAGCGGCAGCCAGCCGCCCGTGCTGTCGCAGAAGGCGGCGATCTCGCCCTGGGGATCGACGAAGGGCTTTGCCGAATACGAATAGACCGTGCCCGAAGTCCCCAGACTCAGGGAGAAGACGCCGGGCTTGACGTTGCCGCTGCCGACGGCGCCCATCATGTTGTCGCCGCCGCCCGCGGAGACGAGGACCTTGCCGAAGCCGAAACGGGCCGCGACGCTCTTCTTCACGACGCCCGCGGGCTCGGCCGGGTGGCTGAGGCGCGGCAGCTTGACGGCCAGGCCGGGGTCGACGGCCCGAACGGCTTCAGGGCTCCAACGGCGCCGGCGGATGTCCATCAGCCCGGTCCCCGACGCGTCGCCGTATTCCATGTGGATGCGGCCGGTCAAGTGATAGTTCAGGTAGTTGTGGGGCAAGAGCACGGCCGCCAGCTTCGCGTAGTTCGCCGGCTCATTGCGCTTGAGCCAGAGGATCTTCGAGGCCGTGAAGCCGACAGCCGGGGCGATGCCGAGCTTGCGGATCCAGCCCTTCTTCCCGCCCAGCCGCGACAGGAGCTCTTCGGTCTCCCCGATGGTCGAGGTGTCGTTCCAGAGCTTGGCCGGCCGGATGGGCCGGCCCTTGCCGTCGAGCGGAACGAAGCCGTGCTGCTGACCCGAGACCCCGAGCGAAACCACGCGCTTGGGTTCGATCCGGGACGCCCGGAGGGCCGCGGTCAGGGCCTTGTCCATGGCCCCGGCCCAGGTCGCCGGGTCCTGCTCGCTGGCCCCCGGTCCCAAGCCAGGGATCATTTCGTGCGGGGCGTACCCGCGGCCGACGACGCGCCCCGAATCGAGGTGGACGACCAAGACCTTCGTGCCCTGGGTGCCCGAATCGACGCCGACGGCGTACCTCGCGCTTTTCGCAAGCGATGGCTTCTTGTTCATGGGCCCGCCTTTCTCTCGATGGACACGCTGTGAAGGATCGCGCTCATTGTAAGGAACGCCGGGCGGAGGTGTCAACCGCGCTCATCCCGTTCTCCCTCCTCGACGTCGACAACCGGCAATACACGGTCTTCCTGGAGGACGGGAGGCTGACCCTGACCGTCTCCGAGACGGCGGCGGGGGAGACCCGGACCGTCAAGTCCCATCCGGACGCGGTCCTCGTCGATTTCTGGGCCACCTGGTGCGTCCCCTGCCGCAAGGCCATGCCCCACCTGCAAAGCCTCTTCGAGAAGTTCGGGCCGGCCGAGGGCCAGGAAGAGGGCGGGCTATAGGTCATCGGCGTCGCCCTCGACGACGCCGGTGGACGTTCCTGGGGTCCTGATTCGCCCTTCCGGGCCGCGGTCATCGCCTCTTTCCAGGGAGACGTGGTCCGATCCATGACATTGGCCCGGTTCTTGAGGCTTTTCTCCTGCCATGGCGGGAGTCTATCGTCCCCGGCATCCGGAGCGGACGGTCCTTTATCGGGTACTCTTCCATCATTTCGACAGGTTCCTGACTGAGTATGAGAGTCGTTTCGAGCGGGAGTACGGCTTTTTCCGGCCGGTCGTCAAGGAGGTGGTCGAGAAGTATCTTGACTGGATCGTCTTCACCATCCCCAAGAGGCTGCGGGTCTTCTTCAAGTTCGATCGCCGTCTCCTCGAGATCCAAAAGAAATTGCCCCCGGCCGAGCGAATCCGGGTCATCTCGCTGTCCATCGGCTGGGATCCCAAGGAGAGGGGCTATGAGCAGGTCCGCGCCGCGGTCGAACGGGTAAAAAAGGAAGGCCTTTTCGTCGTTTCCTCTTCCCTGGCTCCGACTTACGATGAGAAGTTCCGTTTTCACGGCTTGGGCCGTGACCCTCTGGCCGATCCGGATCTTGCGGCGTCCTACGGTCCCGGGTCCTGGTGGGAAGACCAGTTCCATTCCTTGGGCGGCGGTCTATCGAAAAGCGTCGAGACGCTATTAATCCCCATGGATTCCCGGACCGTTGCCGGATTCACGGGTCTCGAAGACTATACCTTTTATCGGAACGGGGGATGGAGCTGGTCCATTCCCTATATCGCCGGCCTTTACGCCCTGGCCTGCCAGGTCGAGCCGGAGATGACGCCCGAGAGGTTCTGGACCAAGGCGCTGGAAACCGGCGGCAGCATCACAATGCCCGCCCGTGAAAAAGCGGCCCGGTCCCCGGAGGAAATCGAGCGAATGCTTCAGAAGAATTTTCTCGAGCCGCTGGCCCAATTGAAAGCCCGGACCAAATCCGAAGACCTGGAAAAGGCAATTGCCGAGGGGTATAACCGGATGACCGGGAATAAGCTGGAGAAGATGAGCGAGGCCGAAATTCGAAAGTCTCAAAAAGCACTTCGAAGCGTTGCCTTGATCCGGAAGGTCTATAAGGTTGATCCGCTCGTCTGCACTGATTCGGAAGCCTCAATTAGGACTGCGAAGCGCTGTTCTCGATGTGGGGGCCGGATGAAGATTATTGCTATTCTGACGCATTATTCCGTCGTGGACCGGATCATCGATTATCGGAAGCTAACGCTCGCCGCGGAGAAGCCGCCGCCGGTCGGAAAAGGAAATTCCTATCTTCTCGATCGAGCCGTTTATCTGCCCACCGGCAGCTAGATGAGCTCAATTCGCGAGATATTGACATCCGCTCGAGGCCTGTATATTTTATGTCAGTTGGGGAAGTATGGATGAAAGTCCGTGGCCGGTGACTACACATCAAGCGAGACAGGAAAAATCCTATCCTTGTTGGAGGTGGGCATGAAACGCTGTGTGCTCTGTAAGCGACTCAAGGTAAAGGAAACTCTTATCCTTCGCCCCGTTCGTCTTATTCATGATGGATCCGATCTCTCATGAAAGGACACGGCCGATGAAGAAATTCTGTGTATTTGCGATGGCGCTTGCGGCGCTTACATCCTGCGGGTCGAAGGACACCGCCGTCGCCAGGACCCGGGATGCCGACGGAACGGAGATCGTCCTGAACAAGCTCGGGGCCGCGAAGCGGGAGGGAACGCCGGCGGTTCTGGAATTGGCCGAGGAGTGGCGGCTCGACACGGGCGACGATGCGGTCGCCGATTTCGGCCTGACCGACATCGGCGTTTTCGATATCGATTCCGGGGGGAATGTCTACTTCGCCGCGGACCGGTCTCATGAAACAGCGGTCCTGAAGTTCGACGCGTCCGGCCTGCCGTCGGCCTCCTTTGGCCCGCGGGGTCAGGGTCCGGGCGATATCCAGGGCGTCGGGGCGCTGTTCATCACGGCCGGAGGCGATGTCGCCGTCACCAACGAGGGGAACAACCGGCTGACGGTCTTCGGTTCCGACGGGACGCTCCTTCGGGAAACGCCGCTTGCGCCGGATCTCATCGCCGCGGCCCCTCTCCCCAACGGGTCGTATGTCACCGTCAAACGAAAACCCGACACGAAACCGGAAGCGCTCTTCGAATTCCCGATCGAATTGGCCGGCCCCGATCTGAAGGCCGAGGCCGGACTCGATACCGGCTTCATCGAGAATCCCATGACAGGGGAGCGGCTCCGGGGCACGTATCATATCCAGTCCTGGAGCGTTTCCCGGGACAGGATCTTCACCGGCCACCAGGACCGGGGTTACGACATCTTCGTGTACGATTTCGACGGCCGCCCGATCCGGAAGATTCGGAAGGAACATGCTGCCGTTCCGGTTCCCGAAGCCCATAAAAAGGAATTTCTGGCCCAGTTCGACGCCCCCCATTATAAGCCGATCCGGGACAAGATCTACTTTCCCGCTCACATGCCGCCCTTTATCAGTTTCACCGCCGATGAGGCCGGCCGGCTCTATGTCATGACCTACGAGACGGCGGATCAACCCGGGGAGTTCATTTTCGATATCTTCGATCCCGACGGCGTACTGATCCTGAGGCAGCCGATCCGGGTCTTCCAGGATTTCAACGGGGGGTACTTCAAGGTCCGCAACGGCCGCTTGTATTGCGTCGAGGAGGGCGGGGAGGGGCAGAAAATTTTCAAGGTATTCCGCATGGCCTGGAGTTGAAGCCCGCCGCCCGGGAAGGCGGAATTAGGTCCATAGCTGTCGGCTCGATTTCGAGAGATTGACATCCGCCTGGGGCCGGGATACCCTCTTTGTCGCAATGGAAAGCGGCTATTCGGAGCTCGAAGCGGGCCGAGGCCCGGGCGGCATGGAAAAGGGAATTCCTATCCCAAATCATGTATCGACGGAAAGCGGCTCCGCGTGCCGGGGGAAATTCATGGTCCTGCCGGCGGAAGCCTCTTTCCTGAGCAGGAGATCATCGATGAAAGCTTGCCAGGTCGTCCTTTTTCTTGTCCTCGCCGCCGCGCTCCTCGGCCCGGCCGAATCGGCCGCCCATAGTCCTTCGGCGGAAACCTATGTCATCTTCTATTTCGGCTCGACGGACTGCGCGTACTGTAACATGCCGGCCAATATCGAAAAAATCATGACCATCAAGAATGAGTTTCCCAAATTATATCCGAATGCCGGCGTGAAATTTGTCCTGGTCTGCCTGGACAAGGACATTGAGCAGGGGCTCGTCTTCGTCCGGAAATACGGCCTTTGGGACGAGATCTCGGTCGGTTCTTTTTACCAGAACGAGCTGGCTTTGAGCTACCTGAATACGGCGAAAATCCCCGGCCTCCCCCATATCATGGTCTTTAAGGACATTTATTCCAAGACCGAGAAATTCTCGGTGCCGTTGATCAAGGAAAGGCGGCTGATGGTCGATCTCATCGGCGGCACGGAAATCGAGGCCTGGATCAGCGGTGGCTACAAAATGGCGGACTGATCATACCGGCTTCAACGTCCACAGCCGGGTTCGGGCCCGGACAAAGCCCGAGGCCGAGCGGGTCGGGAAGTACATGGTCCGGCCGGTGCTGGCCTTGGACCGCCTCTTGTTCCTGGAGGGCGAGGCGAAAGTCGGCTACCGGCAAGGCGACGACGGCGCCGAGCTCGAACGGATGGATTACCTGGAGTTCATCGCTCGGGTGACCGCTCATATTCCCGACAAGGGCCAGGTCATGGTCCGTTACTACGGACTCTGCGCCAACGCCCACCGGGGCAAGGCCCGAAAGGCGGGTCGTGGCCCTTTTTTTGGCCGCATTCCGGTAGCCCAATAAAACGGAAATTATCGCGTTGGCGCAACAGTAGCCGGGAGGCCCCGGCATGGGGCGCTATCGTTTTGCGGCCAGCTTCCTCAAGTCCGATCCGATCTCGGGACCGAAGCGAAAGGTCCTCCGGACGATCCGAGCTTCGCCGTCGATGACGAAAGTGACGAACGGCGCCGTCACCCCGTAGGTCGACCAGAGACCGGGATCGACGACATGCGTGAATCCTAGCCGGCGCTCCTTCAGAAAATCCTCCAGAGCGTCGGTGTCGCTGACGACGGCGACAAACCGGATCCGGGGGTCCGTCTTGAATTCCTCGGCCAAGCCGTCGTAGAGCTCGGCCTCCGCCCTCGAACCGCCGCACAGGGGGGACCAGAAGGTCAGGACGACGATCTCTCCTCGGTGTTCCGAGAGCTTGAACCTCTCGTCCGATCCCCAGACGGCCGCGTCGAAGTCGGGCGCGGGATAGCCCGCGTCGACCGGCTTCCGGTCGACCTCCTCCAGGCGCAGTGTCTCGTCCGCGAAGTCGGGCCGGAGGCGAAAGAACTTCCCCCCGAGGCCCAGGACCTCGCGCTCGACGAAGAAGACCTTGTCGTAGCTGCCGTCGAACTTGGCGTCCATGAAGATGATCGGCCAGCGCTGAAGCGCCACTTCGAGCGTCTCCGCTCCGTTGCGGAGGCTCGCACGCCAGAGCTCGTTGAAGTGGTACTCGATGCGCCCGGCCCGGCCTTCCTGCAGCACGAGCTCGGTCGTCTTGGGCACGGGCTTTCCCCGAATAAGATCCCGGTAGGCGATCGTGACGACGGCCGTACCGGGACCGCCTTCCCTGTCGAAGGCGATGGGCGCGTCGTTCGCGAGGTCCCCGTCGCCGTTCCGGTCGAACACGTAGGCGGCGGCGCCGGAAGCATCGGTCCCTCTCAGGCCAAGCAGTTTCACGGTCTCGGAGAGGACGATCTCCGCGTATCCGACCGAGACGAGCGAGGCCGGGACCTTCAGGATCCCCCCGGGGGCCGCGTCCCCGAAATCCAAGGTCCCTTGGACGGGAGTGATCGGCAGGCCGGACCGGTCGAGGGCCTCCCTTCTCAGCGTGAACTCCAGGTCCTGGGCGGGGGCCCGTTTGAGAACGAAGATCCGATAATGGTCCGAGGACGAGGAGGAATCTTTCGTCGGGCGCGCTTCGTCGGAAACCGGGACGAGGCCCGCGCGGCGGAACAATTCGAGGTAGCCGGCTCGCGTCGGGTGCCGGCCGGGGCCGGCGATACCGTCATCGGGCAACGGCCCCGCGCTTTCCGCCTCGATGATGACGAAGCGTCCGTCGAGCTTGAGCCCCGCCGCCGCCCTGCGGAGGAACGCCGGACGGTCGGCGACGAACTGCAGGACGGCGTGCATGACGATCATGTCCAGCCGGCCGGCCGGGAAGAGAGGGTCGGTCTCCGTCCCCAGGATGGTCTCGATGTTCGTCAGGCCGCGTTCCGCGGCCCGCGCCTTGAGGATCTCGAACCATTTCGCTTCGATATCCTGGGCCAGGACGGTGCCGCCCGGGGCCACCCTTCGGGCGAGCTTGAAGGTCATATAGCCCCAACCGGCGCCCAGGTCCCCGACCGTCATGCCGGGCCGGATGTCCAGCGTGTCCAGCACGGCGTCCATGTCGAAGTTCCCGTCGCGCCAGCGGTCGTTCTCGTCGAGGTCCGGACGGACCGGCCGGCGGTCCTGGGGAATGCCGCCAAGCCCGCTCCCGGAAAGCCCTCCAGCGACGATCCCCGGGGAGGACGAACCGAGCAGGATCAGTCCGGCCGCCATGGCTAGAAGACCGAAAAATAGCCGTGTTTTCAACGACGGGCCTCCTCTTCGATTCCGCCGGGTACGGTGCCTGCGCCGGGCTCCTTGGCCAGGGCGGCGATGAGGGCCGCCAGCTGTTCCAGGCGTCCGGCGTCCCCCCCGACCAGGAAGTGGGAGATGTTGCCCGCCTTGTCGATGAGGACGTGGGTGGGATAGACCGATACGCCGAAAGCGTTGGCCGTCGCGGTCCCCTCGGGAACGATCTCGTAATTGAAGGGGAACTTCTTCAGGAAATCCCGGATGGCGTCGGCCCTGTCCGTGGCGACGCCCAGGAAGACCACGCCCTGGCCCCGATGGGCATCGACGAGCTTGTTCAAGCCGGGCATTTCGGCCCGGCAGGGCGCGCAGTTGATGAACCAGAAATTGAGGACGACCACCTTGCCCTTCAGCCCGGCCAGGCTGACCTCGCGGCCGTCAAGGGTCTTCAGGACCATGTCGGGCGCCGGCTTCCGCCCGCCGGCCGGACCTGGACCGGCCACACGCGGCGCGCCCGGCATGGGCGGCGTGGCCGGCCCCTTCAGCTTCTTCTCCAAGTACTCCGCGAACCCTTCCGGGCTTCCATGACGCTTTTCGTAGATCGCCCGGATCTCCGATTCGGCGCCCGGATGGCCCTGCGCGCGGGCCTCCAGCCAACAGGCCTCGGCCTGGTCCGCGGCGCCGAGGTCGGCCCAGATCGAGGCCTCGACGGCCGCGAAGTCCGGACGCGTTTCTTTGGTCAGGCCCTTCGCGGCCCGGATGTCGGCCAGCGCGTCCGCGTATCGGCCCAGTCCCCGCCTGGCCTGGGCAAGGAGCGCGTAGGTCAACGGGAGACGCCTCTTGATCCAGTGGTCCCCGAGATCGCCGTAGAGCCAATGGTGTCCCGCGAGGGCCAGTTCCGCCGACCGGAGCGCGGCGGCCTCGGCGGCGGCGAGGTCCCCGCCCTTGGACATCTCGGCCTCAGCCAAGAAAAAATAAGGTTGAGGATTATCGGGCTCCGCCGAGATCCAGGCGCGGCAGACGTCCCGGACGGTTTTAAGGCTCAGGTTCCCGCCGATCTCGCTCACCACGATAAGCATGCGCGCGGCCGACGCTCCCGGGTCGCGCTCGACGAGCCCGATCCCGGCCTCGAGGACCTCGGCCCGGCCTTCACTCGTCCACTGCTGGGACTTGGCTTGATAGAAGTAATCACTGACGGCCTGCGCGGCGAGGAAGTCGTCGGGGGCCGTCTCGATCAGGCGGCGGAGCCATCGCCGCCCCGCCTCCTCTCGGCCGGCGCGCCAGTTGCCGAAGGCCAGGGCGAAGAAAAGGATCTGCGGTTCCTTGTGCGCTCCGCTCTTCTCGATCTCGGCGAGGTCCTTCTCCAGGATCGCCGGGAACTCGGCCCTCTTGACCAGGCCGTCGAACGTCCACTTGTCCCGGTAGACGGAGAAATTCCCGGGATAGAGCGCCCGCTCTTTCTCGAAGCAGGCCAGATAGGTTTCGGGTGAGAAATCCGAGATGAGCTTTTCATGCCAGGCCCCCGGGGCGGGTGTCCCGTCCGGGCGGAAGACCATGACGCCGAGGTCGGCGTTCCTGTCGTGTCGGTGACGGCCGACGATGAATCCCTTGAGGAAGGAGACGCCCTTCTCGACGGCGACACGGCCGATATAGACGGACCCCTCGCGTTCGAGCCTGACCGTCCGGATACCATGCCGGGGCTTCAGATAGAACGCGAGAAAGACTTCGTCACCGAGGGCGAACGCGGCCTTCGGCGCCCCGGGATCATAGGTGACGACCAGGGTGTCCCCCCAGCGCGGCTCGGCGGGCGACCACGAGACGATAGTATCGGCGCCTGCGAGCTCGCGGGCGGGCACGACCGGGCTTAAGGAGAAAAAGATCCCCAGACTAAAGATGAGGACGCGACAGAACGTCATTTCCTGACCTCCATGGATTCCGCTATTTCTTCGCCTCGCGGCCGACCTTGGATAGGACCTCGATCCAAACCTCGTCCGCCTTTTCGTCGAGCCTGAGTTCGGGGGCCTTGAGGACGAAGCCCGATGTCGTCAGAACGGCGTCCCGGTAAACATCCCCGTCCTTGCTCCCGTAGGTCAGCCCGTATCCCTTCTCCCTCGACTTCAAGTCCGTGTCCACCCACTCGAGAAGATAGTTCCAGAACCGGTCCATGGGCGTGTCCCGCCCGACGAGCTCGACCTCGCCGAAGGTCATCTTCTCGATTCCGCGGGGGAAGATATTCCTGTAGCTGTGCTTCTGCATGACGCCACGAGGGACGATCTCGGGAAAGACGACCTTCGTCGCCGTCCAGTCCACGACGAACCGCTTGCCCTTCCGGCCCTCGACGAGTGCGATGGCGTCGTCCCTCTCCTTGATCAGCCGGCCGTGCCTGGCCGCGATCTCGTCGTAAGGATACTTGTTCTTCAGCCGGTTGTCGACATCCCGCCACTCGCGGTCGTCCAGCCCGAGGAACCTTTCGAGGACGTCGTCGAAGGTCCGCTCGCCTTCGAGGAAATCCTGCTTCCAGCCGGGCACGAACCGGTCGCACAGGAATCCGGCAAACATCCCGAAGCTGTAGTGGAACGGCCTCGCGTCGAAGGTGTCCAGGCAGCTGGCTTCCATCTGCCGGACCGTCCACCGGCGGACGTATTCGTCCATGAAGCGGAAGCCGAAGAAATAGGGATCACTTCCGAGGTCTCCCTTGTCCCGATAGCCGGAGCCGAGGACCGCGTGGGCCAACTTGATCTGGGCGTACTGGGCCGTTCCTTCGCCGACGGTCACCATGATCTCCCGGGCGACCTCCTCCTCGGGCATGTTGTCATGCCGGATCCGGCGGGCCGCCATCGCGTCCTCGAGGTATTCGACGGCCTCCCGGTCGTCCTTCGCGCCGTAAGCGGCCAGGATCGCCCGTCCTTCGATCTCCTTGAAGACGGGGTAAGAAAGGGGCACATAATAAATGGGCGGGAATCCAGGATCGCCTCGGTCCTGCCGCCTCGGCGCGGCCGTCCGGGCCGGAGCTTGGGCGGCCTTCTCTCTCATCTTGATCAAGGCGGCGCCGGCCTTCTTCCGGAACGGCCAGACGACCGACTGGTACTCATGGAACAGCTCATGGGCGTAGGTGAGGATCTGGGATTCGCTCTGGGCGTGCTCCCAATCGGCGTAATTATCGCGGCGGCAGGCCTCGGGCGCCGGAATGTTTTCCAGGGCCTCGAGGTTGATGAAGACCCGGCCGAACTGGGCCGCGCCGCCCCTGCCCAACGGAGGCTTCAGGGCCAGGGGGATCTCTTCCGTCCGGTCGAGGTAGACCTTACGCCCCCTCACCGTTGTCCCCTCGAGGAGCTTATAGCCCGCCGCGGGCTCTCCTTGGGGATTGACGATCATGCGGACCCGGTTGGGGAAATCCATCCGGAACTCGACATCCATGTAGTTGTCCCAGCCGGGCCAGATCTCCGCGGCGTGCGCATCCAGGAGGTCGTAGAGCACCACGAGCCGCTGAAGCTCGATCTTCGTGCAGGGAGGAAGGTCGGTTCCCGCGTCGTGCCCAAAGCCGAAGAGAAGCGGCAAGAGGGCCAAAGAGATGAGGACAGGAATAAGCTTGTTTTTCGGCTTCATGGGTGATCTCCCTATCGTCAACAGGTCCGCTCCGCGACCGTCCCGACGGCCGCGAGCATCAGGCTTCCCGCCGTTGACGCAACCAGCTCTTTTCATTCTCTCGCCTCATTGACATTCGGCAAGCAGGTAATAAATACGCATCGAGGGCGGGAAATGTTGCGCACCGGTCATTCTGAGGTCCTCGACGGCCTTTGGCGCAATTCACGGCCGTTAATCCTGACGGAGGTTGGCGGCGGGATTGGCCAGGGCCGCGCGCAGGACGTGCCACGCGATGACCGCCAGGAGGACCCCGCATGTCAGGGCGAATCCCAGGATGAAACAAGCCGGACCCAGAGCGATCCGGTAGGCGAAGGTGTCAAGCCAGCGACGGGCGAATACGAGGACGACGGGCACGGTGACGACCGCCGCGAGGGCCTGGAGCCTCAGGAAGTCCCGGGAGCACAGGGCCACGATCCGGACCGGCGAAGCCCCCAGGACCTTTCGGATGGAGATCTCTTTCCGGCGCCGCTCGACGAGGAAGGCCGAGATGCCGAACACCCCGAGGACCGACAGAAGGACGGCCAGGACGGAAGAGGCGTCCATCATCTTTGCGAGCCTCATCTCCCCGGCGTAGACCCGGCCGAACTCGTCGTTGAGGAAAGACCAGACGCCCTCGCCCTCGGCGATGTGCGTTCGGCAGAATTCCCGGATGACGCGGAGGGCTGCGGGGAGGTCCTGTCCGGACAATTTGACGGCGAGGTAGCCGAACATCCTGGCATTCCAGGGCCTTCCGTTGACCACGGAGGAAAAGCTCGGCGGCATGGCCATGATGACCAGCGGCTCCCGGGGAAAATACAGGGATCGGAAATTGAAATCCCGCACGACGCCGACGACTCGGCACGCCTTTCCGAAAGGCGTGCTGAACTCCATCCGCTTGTCCACGGCCCGGTCCCAGCCGAAACGGCGGACGGCCGCTTCGTTCACCAGCAGCCGTCTTTCACCGGCCGTCGCGTCCTCCGGAAGGAAATCCCTCCCCTCGATGACGGTCAGGCCGTAGGTTTCGACGACGTCCGGATCGGCCACGAACATATGGAGCATGGCCTTTTCTCCGGGCGGCAGCCCTTCCCAGGCGGAATCCAGATAGGAAACGCTCCGGCCGGGGACAAAACTCGTCCCGGACGCCGCCCGTATCCCCGGCCGGCCGAGGAGCTCGGCCTTCAGCGATTCGGTCCGTGTCATGAGCGAGGAAGGGAGGCGGACGATGACGACCTGATCGCCGTCGATGCCGAGGTCCCGGGTCTGGAGATGACGGAGCTGGGCCCGGATGATGAGGGCCCCCGTGAGGAACACGAGGGATATCAGGAACTGGAACAGGAGGAGAGCGTGGCGCGACGTCATTTTTCCCTTGGCCGACGGCCTGTCGACCTTCAGGGAGCGGGCCGGGGAGAACGAAGCGGCGAAGAATGCCGGGAAGGCGCCCGCCGCCGTCCCGACGAGGACGTTCAGGGCGAAGAGCGCCCCGGCGGTCGATAGCCAGGGGATATCGCCCCAGGCGAGAGCAGTGCCCGAGAACTCCCGGAGGAGGGGGAACATCCATCGGAGGAGCACCAGCGCGGCGACTGAAGACGCCGCCGAAAGGAGGAGCGCCTCGCCGAGGAACTGCCGGACGATCTGTCCCCGGGCGGCCCCCAGGACCTTGCGCAGTCCGACTTCGCGAAACCTCCGAAGGGACTGGGCCGTGGCCAGACTGACGAAGTTCAGGACGGAGGAGAGGAGGATGAGGAGGACGACGGCCGAAACCAGCAGGATCGAGCGAATGTCCCTGTTCGGCTCGATCTCGTCCCTCAGGTGTGACCAGAGATGGATGTCCGTCAGGGGCTGAAGGCGCAGTCCGGACGGATCGACGACTCCCCCGGCCCGCGAAGCCCGGAACTCCTCGGGGAAGGCGCGGGGAAGTTTCCCCTCGAGGCTTTCGGCCGCGGCCCCCTCCGCGACGAGGACATAGGTCTTATAATTCCAGGAGGACCAGATCTCCCGGTCGTCGTGGCCGAGGATGGCCGGGCCGGCCTCGACCGGAGCGAGGACGTTGAAGGAAAAATGGGAGTTGGGGGGGAGGTCGCGGACGACGGCTTCGACCTGGAGCTCGTGTCGGCCCTCGACCGCGACGACCAGCCCCAGACAGTCCGTCGTCCCGAAGTATCGTCGGGCGGCGCTCTCGGTGAGCGTCGCCGCATGCGGATGGGACAGGGCCGTCTCCGGACGGCCCGCGATGAAGGAGACCGGGAAAAGGCGAAAAAATGACGGCTCCGCCACGAACAGCTTTTCTTCGCGGAGACGCTTTTCCCCGGCCGTGACGAGCACCCGGTCGTCCCCCGTGCTGATCTTTTTGAGGGCTACGACATCCTCGACCTCGGGAAACAACGACAAAAGCCGCCCGCCGAAAAAGAAGGGGGTTCCCGAGTGCCGGGGACCCGCGACCCTGAAAATCCGCGAGGCGTGGGCCGATTGGCGGTCGTAACTCGCCTCGAACCGGATCATGAGCACGGCGAAGAGCGTGACCGCGATGCCGACGGCCAGGCCGATGATGTTCAGGGCCGCGTAGAGCCTGTTCTTTTTCAGGTTCCTCCAGGACGAAAGGAGGTCGTTTTTCATCATGGCCCTGTCTTTTTTCTCGAGAGCTGGCCCGACTCCGGCTTCAGGTGAACGGGCTTCACCAGGTACTGACGCCTTGAGGGATGATTTGGTTGGCCGGATGCTCGAATGCGGATCGCTACATCTGGACGACTCTCGGCTGGCCGAGATCTTCGCCCGGGAGGTCCTGGGACTTCTTGTCAATAAGGGATTGCTCAGCCCGGACGGAATGGGCGGAACGGATCCTCAGCTGGCCGCATTCCGGGCTCATCCGTCCGCTCATCC
Organism: Candidatus Aminicenantota bacterium; assembly: GCA_046496285.1. Lineage (GTDB taxonomy): Bacteria > Acidobacteriota > Aminicenantia > Aminicenantales > Saccharicenantaceae > RBG-16-66-30. The sequence goes on along the minus strand of JAWOHF010000262.1, from coordinate 4,903 downwards.
GCCAGCGGGCAGCCAGGCCGGCTCAAGCCTGCGGATCGAGGACGTCGAGGTCCGGATCGCGGCCCCGCAAGCCGGGGAGCCGCGGGCGGCCTCCGGTCCCCTGAACCGGCTGCTGAGCGAATACTGGGCGCCCCGGAGCGGAAAGGCGGAGCGAGGGGACTTCGCGGTGGACGAGGAAGACTCGGTTTCGGGGGTCCGATCGCTGCGCACGGAGAAAGCCGAAAACGGCCCGATGTCAACGGGCGTGCAATAATGGACCTCTGCGGGCGTCGAAAATCCCCCCCCTCTTTCATGGATTATCCTCAACCTCGGGCTCTTTGATGAGCCCGGCCTTGACAGGGCTATGACGGGGCCATAGAATGGCCCTTCGCCGGATTGACGCGAGTTGGGAGAGACCGATGAAGAGAGCACGCCTTAGGTTCCTGACCGCGGCGGCCCTGGTCCTGTCGGCTGGCACGGCCTGGGGGGCCGGGTTCTCCCTGACCTTCAAGGGCGGCTATTTCATGCCCTCGGACGAGGTCTTCAAGGAGGTCTACGGGAGCGGTCCCGTATTCGGCGCGGAGATCGCCGTGCCTATCGCCGGCGGCCTCCACGCCTGGGCCGGGGCAGAGCACTTCACGAAGAAAGGCCTGCTCCCGGTGACCGAAGAGGAAACGAGCACACGCATCGTGCCGGTCTTCGCCGGGCTCCGCTATCACATCGGCCACTCGGGGGTCCGGCCTTACCTCGGCGCCGCGGCCGGCTATTTCATGCTCCACGAGGAGAATCAGCTCGGGACGGCCAGCGAGAGCGGCTTCGGTTTTCTCGTCCGGGGAGGCCTGCTCATCAAGATCGCCGGGCCTGTCTCGCTCGACCTGCATGGGAATTACTCGAGCTGCACGATCAAGACCGACGGCCCCGATCCCCTCGAGGCCAAGATCGGCGGCCTGCAGGCCGGGGCCGGCCTGGTCATCCGCTTCTGATCCCCCCTCCGCCGCTTGAAAAAGCGGGGCCGGACCGCTACACTGGATTTCGACGGAACGCCGCCCCGGGAGACCCGATGAAGACCTTACTCAAGACCGCCTGTGCCGCCGCCGCGCTGTTCATCCTGGCCGTCTCTTCCTTCGCCGTCCTGAAGCCGGGCGACACGCTCATCCCGTTCTCGCTGCTCGACGTCGACAACCGGGAATACGCGGTGACCTTGGAGGACGGGAAGCTGACCCTGATCGTCACCGAGACGGCGGCGGGGGAGACCCGGACCCTCAAGTCCCATCCGGACGCGCTCCTCATCGACTTCTGGGCCACCTGGTGCGTGCCCTGCCGCAAGGCCATGCCCCACCTGCAGAGCCTGCACGAGAAGTTCGGCCCGGCCGAGGGCCAGGTCGAGGGCGGCCTGCGGGTCATCGGAATCGCTCTCGACGACGCCGGCTCCAAGGTCGTCCGGCCGTTCATCCAAAAGCTCAAGATCACCTATTTCATGCTCGCCGATCCAAGCAAGGGGGACTTTGCCGGCGGGATGGTCCGCTCGGCCAAGGATATGAAGAAGCGCTACCAGGTCCAGGAGATCCCGGTCGTCTATCTCGTCGATTCGAAAGGCCGCATCACTCACGTCCATGTCGGCTTCAAGGAAGAGTTCGTCGCCGAGCTCGACCACGCCGTCGCGGGGCTCGTCAACAGAGGGAAGGGATGAAGCGTAAGCTGCCCTGGATCCTGCTGGCCCTTTTCACCGGGCTGATGGCCGCCGGGCTCCTGCTCGGCGAGTACAAGGTCGTCCTGGAGAAGGCCGTCATGGTCTGCCTCGACTGCATCGGGATCGGGTGAGGTCGGACCGTGGCCGGCGCATCGAGGAAGAAACCCCGGGATAAACGGGCTTGGTACCAGGCCGCGAGCGCCCTGGCCATGAACGCCTGGCTGCCGGGCTGGCTCAAGGGCCGGATCTTCCAGGGCGACATCAAGGGCGTCTGTGTCCCGGTCCTCAACTGCTACTCCTGCCCGTCGGCCCTGGGAGCGTGCCCTATCGGGGCCCTGCAGACCTCGTTCGGCGGCCTGCGCTTCAACCTGTCGATCGCCGAGAAGAAGTTCGGGCTCTACGTCATCGGCTTCCTCGGGGCGGTCGGCAGCGTCGTGGGCCGCCTGCCCTGCGGCTGGCTCTGCCCGTTCGGGTTCTTCCAGGAACTGCTTCACAAGATCCCCACGCCCAAGGTCAGGATGCCGTCTTTCCTGTCCTATTTCCGGTACGTCTTCCTAGCGGTCTTCGTTATCGCCCTGCCCCTGCTCGTCGTCGACGAGTTCGGCTTCGGGGAGACTTGGTTCTGCAAGTGGGTCTGTCCGGCCGGGACCCTCGAGGCGGGCCTGCCGCTCGTCGCCCTCAACACCAATCTGCGGGCCCTGGTCGGCTTCATGTACTATTGGAAAGTCGCGCTGCTCGTCCTGTTCATGGCCGCCATGGTCCTTATCCGCAGGCCGTTCTGCCGGGCCGTCTGTCCTCTGGGCGCGATCCTGGGGCTTTTCAACAAGGCCAGCCTTTTCCGGATGGCCGTGGACGACGAGAAATGCACCCGCTGTGACCAGTGCCTCAGGGACTGCCCCGTCGGCATCAGGATCTACGAATCGGCCGACACTCCGGACTGCGTGCGCTGCCTCAAGTGCGTGTCCTCGTGCAAGTATGGAGCCGTGAGTTACGAGTTCCTGAAGAAGCGCGAGGTCTCCGAGGACCTGCGCGCCAAGAGCCGGGCCTGAGCCGAGGCTCTACCTATTCCCCTTTCTTGATGACGACCTTGTCCCGCCAGACGGGATCGGACCGGCCGTCGCCGTCCGCGTCCACATAGATGGGATTGGTCAGCACGTAGGGGAGGGCGGCGTTCTCCGCCTTCCCGTCATCCGAGCGCTGCTGGACGAGAGGGTAGAGCGAAGCCCGTCCGATGACCTCGACGGCGATCCAGGCGTCGCGCTCGAGCGTCAGGCGGACCCTATCCCGGAACTTGACGACGGCCCCGGGCTTGGCCTCGGCGGCGATCGGCTCGCGGCGAACGCCGTTGACGACGACGCGGACCTCGGAGACGTCCATCCAGGGAGCCCCGGACACGGTGATGTCCAGATCGACGCGGCCCTTCTTGGCTGAGACGAGGTCCCCGAAGGTGGCCCGCCCGTTGGCCCGAACGGAGACGACCGGCCCCGTGCTGACGAACGATCGGCCTTCCTTGAGGGCCTTGACCAGGGCCGGGACATCGAGATCGTTACCCTTGAGGCCCTGGTAGAGGACATACGTACGGGCGTAGCCCGGCTCGCCGCCGTCGATGGTGTGGGCGTCCGAGGTCCCGACGATCCGAATGGGGTAGCCCCGGTTGAGGAGATGGAACCAGTCCTCGATGGATTGCCGGTTGGCCTCGTTGAGGACGACCCCGTTCAAGGCCTCCATGACCTCGAAGCTCAGGTCGAAGGGGGCTTCCGCCGCGGCCCCGAGCTCGGGGTCCAATTTGTAGGAGGCGAAGTAGTCCAGCCCGGGCCAGCGGGGGTGATTGACGTGGATGAGGGTCCCCGGGTTCTTTTCCCGGCTGAGCTCGAAGAGAGTGCCGGGGTTCTCGTCGCGGACGCTGATGGCCCCGCGGCCGGGCTCGCCCGGCCTGACGGCGTCGGGGAACGTGTTGTAGTGGATGCTCCCCGTCCGGGCCGTGACCTCGTTGCCGGAGATGACGGCCAAGTGGTCGCTGAGCCCCAGGGCCTTCAGATCGGGCCCGTAGTCCGTGACGAAATTGTGGTCGGCGGCCACGGCGACCTCGACGCCCTCGGCGACGACGCTCCGCAGGCGCTCCGGGATGCCCATGGCCCCGTCCGAGTTCCGGGTGTGCATGTGGGAGTCGAGTGAGACGAGCCCGCGGGTGTCGACGGCCTTGTCGATCGTGAAATCGAGGCCGGGATTCGGGCCGCCGAGGACCTCGACGACGCGCGTTTCACGGGTGTACTCGGGGCCCCGCGAGCAGACCGCGAGATAGGTCCCGGCGGGCAGCGTGATCTCCAGCCCGTCCGCGGTCGGGAATACGGAGTTCTTGAACGTCTCCCAGCTCCGCCCGGTCTCGACCGGGTTGTCGGGCCTGAAGTAGGGCGACGGCGTGGGCGCCAGGCCAAGGAACGAGACCTTTCCGGGAACATGGCCCGACCGCTTGTCCTTGATGCCGACCCGGAGCGTGCCGAACGCCGGGGGCCACAATTTCCAGTCGCGGCCGGCGGCCCGGCCGTCGACCCGGAAGGTTTTTTCGACGATCGCCGGGAAGAAATGGGCTTGGGCGCGATAGTTCCCTTTGGGCAGCGGGAACGATAGCGCCGGGGGTTTGTCCAGGAACGTCCGGAAGAAGACCGCCCCGGTCGCCGGATCGCTGACCAGGACCTCGGCCGGGCCGTCGAATTCCCCCAGGTCGAGGGAAACGGTCTCGACCTCGGTGCCGGCCAAGCGATAGAGACGCCGCAGGACCTCCGCGACGTCCGTCCCGGTCAGAAGACTGTAAGTGATCTTGTGGACCTGGCCGGGCCTCAAAGTGCCGGGCAGGGGCTTCTCGGATGTTTCGAGGGGATTAGGATTGTACCAGGCCAGGACATGGTCGGGCCGCTCGTAGACCCGGAAGTTCAGCCGCGGGAAGGCCGCGGCGTGGAAGGGGCTGAAGTTGAAGTTCTGGGCGGCGTTGGCCCCCAGCCCGAAGCTCAGCCCTTCGACAGCGGCCTGGCCCGCGTTCCGGACTTCGGCCGTGATGGCCATCCTTCCGTCGTCGAAGGCGAAATCGTAGCGGGTCCGGACCTCGAGGCGGATCCCGCCCGGCCCTTCGCAGGTCGAGAGGGCGACGACGCCCGTACCGGAGCGCTCAGCCGAACGGGTCGAGGCGATCAGGGCCTTTCCGGCGACCCGCACGGCCGGCGCGCCGAACTGCGTCGC